>NZ_KI912150.1:63814-329585 GCF_000517105.1 Fischerella sp. PCC 9605
CCTTGACTAAAATGATTTAGTGCTGTCCACAACCAAATTTTGTTTTTTTTGAACCGATGAATGTCTCTAATTCGTCTAGTTCTCCAACCTTTGGAACTATATCTTCTTTTGGTACATCTGGCAGTTTTTCTCCCAATTGTTTAATCCAATAAATGATGCTAGTATGATGCACACCTTTGACTCGTTCAATCGCGCGAAAACCCATACCGTTGAGGTACATTTTTACGCATTCTTTTTTGATCTCTTCTGAATATCCTTTCGGCGGATCGTACAGGTCGAGNAACTGGCGGTCGCATTTGATACAAATTTGCCCGCAGCTTACCTCTACGCTTTCCGTTCTTACGAATTTCCCTAGACCCACACTATGGACATTCCACAGTAGATCACCTCAATTCATCCCTCTATTATGCAACGCCATCAGTAAAAATAGAATTTTTAAATAAATAAAGTTTAATTTCACTTTTCCAGCTTTAATTCCTGAGTCGCCGTAATGATTGATACTCAATAACTTGCATAATTGCATAATGAAGCACTATTGCAATTTATACTCTGACTACTTACAGAGTGCGGACTGTTTGAACCACTTTCATTTTGTGTCAAAATCAACATCAACGCATAAGTTCAGTGAGTTATAATTTCCAGACTGTAGGATAAATTTGTCAAAACAGCAGAAAAAATGATTCAATTTTTTAAAATTAATTGATCTGAATTACAATTGTCCACCAGCACAGCATTAGAGAATGCGATCGCACTTTCGCAAGCAGAACTGACTATGCGTAAATAAGTAGTCTATCTTTACACCTTTCTTTGCTAATGAAATATATTGCCTTGGTGCTACCATTAATACTCTTTTTCTTAGTAGTATTTCCTGCCGAAGCATTAGTATGCCGAAATTATCAGGGTCATCAGATTTGTATTTTGAGTATTAAACGCAGTGCCAAAAATTATTGGGAATACAGGGCAGCCGTGAGTGTAGATGGAGTCAAAAGACCCATCGAAGTCTACAACTGTCGCGATCGCATTAAGGTTGAATCAGATGAAGTGATTGTCCCTTTTGAAGACAACGATCCAGGCGAATTGATATGCAGTTATTTCCAAAAATAAGTAGGTAAGAATAAAAGCAGCTATGTCAAGAAAGGTAAATATTGCTCAAACCCTTACCAATGACCAATGACAAATGACGAATAACGACCCTCCCGAGTTAACTTTATTCGTGCTGACCTACTTACATCAATCCTGCCGACTCGTAGAGGCGTTTGAGCATTGCCATAATCTTGTTACCATAATCTAAATCAGCAGACCACCGCCCCGATAATTGATCTACCAAGGGGGCAATACCGCGTGTGACAAAACGAAATCGCGGGTCTACTACTTCCTTTACCAAGGGTTCTAAACTGGCATAAGCTTTCAAGTGTTGGATGTGTGCCCTCACACCAATTCTGGCATTTTCAAAAGTTGCTGCTTCCGTACCGCCACCAATCGTTCCCAGACCTGCAAAATTATTTTGCTCAGATTTGATATCGTCGCCAAAGCGTAAAAATCCTGTTTCTACACACATCTGACAGAAAGCAATGTCATAGTTAACCCCTTCTGTAGTGGCTTCTTCTCGATAGAGTTTGGCTATATCTGGAAACTGCACCAAGGCATTTTCATTGTTATTTTTCAGAAATATCTGCATCTGCACTTCTGAGGAATTGCCATGCGACATAATCCGATCAATTTGACCGGGGCAGATTACCAAGTTGGAACGTAATGTTACAGTCTTAGTCCCACTATCCCAACTGACAGAAATATTAAATTCTCGCAGTTCAATAGCTTTGACATAAACAACTCGGCGATAGGTAATGCGGCGGACGTTGGGCGCTTTCGATAAGTCAATTCGCAAGCGATCTACTAAATCAATAGGAATGTAAGCATTACCGTTAATCAGTATTCCTTGCTCTGGATAGTTTTGCCCATTAATGTTGATATTAATTGCCGCATAGGTTGGTTCTCCCCCGTCCCCAGAACCAGAATCAATACTACGACTCCAAGCAGCCAATCCATCAGCGATTCCCAAGGCAAAGTCACGACGGCGATTTTGTAGCAAAGAGCGATCGTCGGGACTGCTTAAGAAACCAACTTGCATCAATAAGGAAGGCACTTTTGTCTGGCGACAAAATGCCAAACTACCTAAACCCGAAGCTGTATCCGGCTTAACTCCGCGATTGGGCAATTGGGGAACACGGCGCAGCAACCCCATTAGTAATAGATCGGCGTTGCTTTTGCGTTCGTCATTGCTGGCAATATAAAATACACTAGCCCCACGCACCGAAGGATTGCCAGCAGCATCAGCGTGAATTTCTAGCGCAATATCACCCCGACGACCACGGGAATTGATCCATTCGATAGTTTGCTTGGCACTCACGTCATCAGGAACCGACAAAACCTCAAAACTACGCGCTCTCAGTTCGGTTAAAATTAAATCGCGCAGCAAAATCATCTCTCTAGCTTCGGTAGTACCACCGGCAATTGAGCCTGGATCAATTCCTCCCGTTTCTTTGCCTCCGTGGGCTGCGGAAAGAAAAATACGTCCCATTTTCAGTATTTCCTCTAATAAAATTTAAGTGCAAGCAATTCTATACATTATTCTTGATTTGCAAACAAGAATATAATAGCCATCAAGAGTCCTTTGTCATTTGTCATTTGTCATTTGTCCAAATTTAATGACTAATGACCAATGACTAATGACCAATGACTAATGACGAATCTATGCAATTTCGTTTACACCCAGATACGATAGAGGAAATTAAACAACGGGCTGACATCGTAGATGTCGTCTCAGAATACGTTGTTTTACGCAGGCGCGGCAAAGATTTTGTGGGTTTGTGTCCCTTCCATGATGAAAAAAGCCCTAGTTTTACCGTTAGCCCCACCAAGCAAATGTACTATTGCTTTGGCTGTCAAGCTGGGGGTAATGCGATCAAATTTCTGATGGATTTGCACAAGCACTCTTTTGCAGAAGTGGTGCTGGATTTAGCGCGACGTTACCAAGTACCCGTGCAAACTCTGGAACCCGAACAAAGACAAGAGTTGCAGCGGCAATTATCAGAGCGATCGCAGCTTTATGAAATTCTCGCTTCTACTTCCCAATTCTATCAACATGCCCTCAGGCAATCCCAAGGACAGCTAGCCCTTCAGTATCTGCAACAGCAACGCCAACTGCAAGACGAAACCATTGTGCAGTTTAACTTGGGTTATGCCCCTGTGGGTTGGGAAACTCTCTACCGCTATCTGGTAGAAGATAAACGCTATCCAGTCCAGTTGGTGGAAAAAGCAGGATTGATTAAACCGCGCAAAGAAGGTAGCGGGTATTATGACGTGTTTCGCGATCGCGTGATCATCCCTATCCATGATGTGATGGGACGCACGATTGGCTTTGGTGGCAGAAGTTTGGGAGATGAGCAACCGAAGTATCTAAATTCACCGGAAACTGAACTTTTTAATAAAGGTAAAACTTTATTTGCCCTCGACAAGGCCAAAGCTGGCATTTCTCAACACGATCAAGCTGTGGTGGTAGAGGGATATTTTGATGCGATCGCTCTCCACGCTGCCGGAATTAACAACGTCGTCGCCTCTTTGGGTACTGCTCTGAGTATAGACCAAGTACGGCTACTATTGCGCTACAGCGACTCAAAACAACTAATACTCAACTTTGACGCCGATAAAGCCGGGAAGATAGCCGCCGAAAGGGCTATAGGAGAAATTGCCGAACTGGCATACAAGGGCGAAGTTCAGTTAAAAATTCTCAACTTGCCAGATGGCAAAGATGCTGATGAGTACTTGCACACCCACACACCAGCAGACTATCAACAATTGGTAGCAAATGCGCCCTTGTGGCTAGATTGGCAGATTCAGCAAATCACGAAAGACCGAGACTTGAAGCAAGCTACAGATTTTCAACAAGTCTCGCAGCAGTTAGTAAAATTACTGAAAAATATAACTAACCTTGATACGCTTAACTATTACGTTTCTCATTGTGCAGAAATTTTAGCTCTTGGGGACGCCAGACTAGTACCTCTAAGAGTAGAAAATCTCCTGACTCAAGTTGCACCCGATAATAACTCTAGACTAGGCTATATTTCTGGGTCATCAAGAAGCGCATTCCGTCAACCACAGTATAGACAAACACAAGAATTCTCTACACAAGCAAGTAAAACAACTGCACCAACACTAGAAAAAAGTCTTTTAGAACAAGCAGAAGCTTTATTGCTAAGAATTTACTTGCATTGTCCCGAACAGCGCCAAGCTATTACTGACACTTTGGAAGAACGGGATTTGCAATTTAGCCTTTCCCACCATCGATTTTTATGGCGGCAAATTTTAGAAATTTCCTCTGATGATTTAGAGGTTGATTTAATATCAAAAGTGCAAGATAAATGCCTGGAGTTTCCCGAAGAAATGGGGTTAGTTTCCCATCTATTTCAACTCAACGAGATTGGCAAGAAAGAGATACTGCGTACTCCTCAAGTAGTCCAAGCTGCAACTGCTTGCATGGAACGTGTATTGCGAGAAAAGCGCTATCGTCATTTCTTAGAATTGTGGGAGCAAACCGATCCTGAAGCAGAACCAGAGCGTTGGCAATCATACTATCAAGCTTTTTATGCTGAGAAGTTGCGGTTGCAAGAATTAGATAAACAACGGCAATTTTCCCTCCCAGATTTATTGTGAGGCTAGGCGAGAATTCTGTTTTGATAATAATTTTCTATGAAGATGCACTTATTTGCGAGTGTAATTGTGCAGATAGGAGGGAAGAATTATTTCCTTTTGTAGACGAGAATCGGCAATCGGTGTGCTGGCTGTTAATTCGAGTGGGATAACGCCAGCCCACACAGGTATGCTATAGTCTTGTTCTTCATCGTTTGGAGGCCCTGTTCGTACCTTTGCAGATGCCTCATGAAGAGGCAGTTCGAGTACTGAAGTTACCTGAAGTTCCTGATGGTTGGGTTGACGCACCTGTGCCCACCGTCCTGGTACAATGTGCTCGGTAAAAGCTTCTAAAGCTTCAAGTTTTTGAGCCTCATCTTGCACTTTAGTTGCTGTACCAAAGATGACTACAGAGTGGTAATTCATCGAGTGGTGAAACGCAGTTCGAGCTAATACTAGCCCATCGAGTAGAGTGACAGTAACGCAAACTTCTATACCCTGGGCAAGCGATCGCATCATTCGGCTAGCCGTCGATCCATGAATGTAGAGGCGATCGCCGACCCTACCATAAGCAGTCGGAATCACAAACGGCTGACCATCAACGGTAAAACCAATATGGCATACTAATCCTTCATCCAAAATTTGGTAAACCAGTTCGCGCTCATAATGCCCTCGCGATGGCATTCTTCCGATCTTGGTGCGTTGTGTAAGGCTGAGCTTTTCTTGATCGATTTCATGCTCTAAAGAACTCATTCTTCCTCTTGCTAGCCATTAAGATTTTGCAATGAAACTTTCAATTGCGTCTGCAACTTCCCCAGGAACTTCAACCGAGGGTAAATGACTTTTGGAACTCAGCCTGCGAAAGTGAAACCACGGATGGTTAAGAGCGAAACTTTGTTGTGCTTCAAAGTAACTTGAGTCATCATCTTGGGCGTAGAGATTTTTTGCTTGCGTTGGCGAATAAAGATTCAGCACTGTAGGAGCTGGGTTAAGAGTTTCCAGCACCCGCAAAGCACTGCCAAACTCTCTGTATGACCTGCCTATTTCTCGACCCGCACGCGACCACATATCGAAGCCGTAATTCGTCATAAACTCTTGGAAGGGTTTGGCGAGGTTAGGATCGCCTAACGACCAAGCAGCAAACAGTGCGTCACGCGCACTTTGCCATTGAGCAGGCTGTTGTATTTTCTCCAAGATTTCAAAAAAGACCTGCGGCGGCTCAATAATAATCCAATCCAAAAAGACCATTTTAGGTATGCGATTAACCAACCTGCGCCTTAGTTCAACGGCAAGCCATCCTGCATGAGCTACTGATACCGTGACAAATTCATTTATACCAAGTGAATCTACAAGCTTGAGTGCCTCATGGATAACATCCTCGCTCCCAAAATCTCCATCTGGACGAGCTGATTCGTTATGTCCTAACAAATCAACGTTGATAACTCTTCGCTTTTTACCGAGCTGATTCGCAAGTGCTACGAAAATACCCCGATCTGCACACCATCCTGGAAGCAAGAGTAAGGCAGGTTCGCCTGTTCCTATATCGTCGCAGGCAAGTTTTGATTGTCCAGTTAGCCTATCCATACGTACCCCCAATATTCTGTCAGCATCAATAGAACGACCAAAGACCTGGAGTGATCAATTCGAGGAGATGCTCATCCGGATCTCGGAAATACAAGCTCCAACCGCCCCGTTTCCAATGAACCTTGCTATCGATCGCGATATTTCGGTCAGCCAATCTTTGTTCCCAAAAATCGAGGTCAGATGCTGCAATTGAGAATGCTACGTGCAAGCGGCCATTTCCACCATGAGGAGGAATTACCCCTTCCACTGTACCAGCAGGAGAAGTTGTCCGCCCTGGCTCAGCAGCAATGCTTTTGGGGAAGAGGATGAGGGCTTGCTGGTTGGGTACTTTAAGTACACAAATCATCTCATCCATAATCTCTTTCTCAAATCCGAATAAGTCTTCGTAGAACTTCACTGAGTGTGCCAAGTTCTCGACATACAGCACGGATTCAACAACACCGTTAACGATTTGCTTGTGCGTCATGGCACATATCCTTTTCAACAGTAGCTGCTACTGTCAGAGTAGGTTATGCAACTGGACTCTCACAATAGCCAATCTTGTGCTTTAATATAAGTCCACTTTGCCAGTGAAAGCGAGAGATAAGTAAAGATGGATTTAGCGATCGCGCTAGACAGGAAAGCGGCGATACCCTTGCACCGACAGCTATACGAAGAACTGCGACGAGCGATCCTTGAGCGAAGGTTATCCCAAGGGCAGCGGCTTCCTTCTACGCGCTTGCTGGCAAAGTCTTTGGGAGTTTCTCGGCTCACCGTGACTCAAAGCTACGAACAGCTGATCGACGAAGGTTATCTGCAAACTATTGTTGGTTCCGGTACGTTTGTCTGCACTCAACTGCCCGACGATCTACTACACTCGGCTTCGTCGCCATCTGAAAATAAGATGGCTCGATTACCAATCAAACTATCGCATTACGCTGCTGTACTGACGGAGATTGACATCCCCAACATGGCAGGACCCAATACGCCCATCAGTTTTCGTTACGGGCGACCTGCTTTTGACCAATTTCCTATACAGCTATGGCGCAAGCTGCTGTTTCGTCACAGTCGTGCTAGCCTAGACTGGTTAGACTACGCCAGCGATCCTCTGGGACATAGACCGTTGCGAGAGGCGATCGCTCACTACTTATCTCGTTCCCGCGCGGTGCAGTGCGAACCCGACCAGATATTGCTCGTCGGCGGTACTCAGCAAGCCCTCGACTTAATCGCCCGCCTGTTAGTCAATCCTGATGAGACAATTGCTTTAGAAGAACCTAGTTATTTAGCAGTACGGCGGCATACTTTCCTGTCACAGGGAGCAAAGTTGTTACCGATTCCAGTTGATGAGTCAGGATTAGTAGTTGAACAGCTAGCAAAATTCTCATCTGACAACATTAAACTAGTCTATGTCACTCCCTCTCACCAATTTCCCACCGGAGCGGTGCTATCACTTCAAAGGCGACTAGAATTGCTGTCTTGGGCGCAACAGACAACAGCCATAATTATCGAGGATGACTACGATAGCGAATATCGCTACGAAGGTCAACCAATTCCTGCTCTCCAAGGGTTGCATAGTAGTAACACAGTGGTTTACATCGGTAGCTTCTCTAAAATGCTATTTCCATCTCTGCGAATTGGCTATTTAGTGCTGCCGCAGCAATTGATACCTGTATTCGCTCGTGCCAAGTGGCTGATAGATCGGCAGTTACCCCTGTTGGAGCAACATGTCTTAGCAGATTTTATCCAAGAAGGCTATTTAGAACGCCACCTGCGACGGATGCGACTCTACTATGACCAACGTCGCCAAGTCTTAGTGCAAGCAATCAAAGTTCACTTGGGAGAACGGGCAACAATTTTAGGTGAGAATGCCGGGATTCATTTAATTGTGCGATTGCATACCAATCTCAGTGATGAGGACATTATTCATCGTGCTAGGCGGGTGGGTGTAGGCATGGTCACTACCAAGCCTTACTATCTCCAAGCTGCTCCATCAGGAGAGTTTATCTTTGGCTATTCTGCACTCACAGTACAACAACTTGAGGAAGGTATCCACAAATTGACAGAAGTTCTGTGTTGAACCACAAAATTATTTGTCTCAAGTAGCCAACTTTGTCATGCTTCGCTTCGCGTGAACCACAGCAACCAGCATCAGCAAATTGTATACCCTACCTGTAAGCCTTGCGAAAGATGTATGGCTACTTAATCAAAGTTAATACAGGGAAGGAGAGAGAAGAGATAATGAATCATGCAATTGAAGCCAATTAATCAGCAAGTAGTTTCAGTAGTTGGAGCATCCAGTGGTATTGGACGGATAACGGCGCTGAAGTTTGCCAGGCGCGGAGCCAAAGTAGTAGTTTCCGCTCGCAGCGAACCTGGGTTAAAGTCCTTGGTAGATGAGATTCAAGCCTTTGGTGGCGAGGCTACATATATAGTCGCAGATGTGAGTGACTTCGAGCAAGTAAAGGCGATCGCTTCCCAAACCGTAGCAGAATACGGACGATTGGATACTTGGGTTCATGTTGCTGCTACAGGTATAATTGCGCCTTTCGAGAAAATCACACCCCAGGAGTTTGAACGAATTGTTCAGGTGAACTTGATGGGACAAGTATACGGTGCAATGGCGGCACTACCCCATTTGAAGCGCGAGGGACGCGGGGCGTTAATTCATATATCCTCAATGCAGGGTAGGCGGAGTCTGCCGTTGCAAAGTCCCTACTGTGCTGCCAAGCATGGTGTAGAAGGTTTCTTAGAAACCCTGCGCGTTGAGTTGCAGCACGAAAAATTGCCCATTAGCGTTACCTCAATATTGCCTGCGACAATCAACACACCTTATTACAACAAGGTTGGCACTAAGCTGGGAGTTAAACCTACTGGTATTCCACCTTACTATCAGCCCGATCTTGTTGCTGACGCTATCCTTTACGCTGCCGAACATCCTATGCGTGATTTTATCGTTGGTGATGTGGGCAAAGTGTTGGATTTGCTACAAAAAATTTCGCCTTCCTTAGTAGATTCGCTACTGCTGCTGATAGGTTTTGCACAGGGTACGAATGAACCAAAGTCAGAGGATGCGCCAAACAATATTTTTGCGCCAGTTGAAGGCTACGATCGTGTCGAGGGAGATTTTAACAAGCTAGCAATACCCTCTTTCTTGGATTGGTTTGATATGAATCCACAGCTGAAGTGGGGGACTTTAGCATTGGCTGTGTTAGGTGTTACAGCATTTCTCGGCGGGTGGCGTCCGGGGAATGAAGTTTGATTTTTAGAAGATGTGGCAAGTAATTAACCACAAAGTCACCAAGACACCAAGAATTTACCGAACTTTGTGTCTTAGTGTCTTAGTGGTTAAATTACGAAATCAAGTATGTCTGCGTTAATTAATGGAAAAATCTTCGTTAAACTCCAGCTTTTGCTTGCAACTGGGAGAGAGCAGCAATGATATCTGCTGGATCGAGGCGCTGGGTATAGTCCGGGTTGACGTAGCTGAAACCAATAGTACCATCGGTGTTGATGATATAGGTAGCAGTCAGGGGCAACTCAAAGGAGTCATCGCCGTTGTAGGCTGGCAAATCGATACCGAAGCTTTTTATAACTGGATGCATTGCTGTCGGTACGGTGTATACTAAACTGAACTGCTTAGCAACTTGATTGCCGACATCGCTTAAAACTTCAAAGGTCAAGCTGTGTTTTTCAACGGTAGAGAGACTGTTGTCTGGTGTTTGCGGTGAAATTGCTACCAAGGAAGCGCCCAAGGCAGTCAATTCTGGTAGAACTTGTTGTAATGCTCGCAATTCGAGGTTGCAGTAAGGACACCACACGCCGCGGTAGAAGGAAATGACGACAGAACTCTGTGTTAACAGTTGTTGCAATTCTACAGATTTGCCAACGGCATTGGGGAGAGTGAAGTTAGGAACGTGATCGCCTATTTTGAGGGCTTGTTCTGTAATGCCCGAATTTGCGACTTGCTGAATAGCCTTTTCAATAATTGCCAAGGTTTCTGGCGAAAGTTGCGATACTGCATGGTTTCGCAAGTTGTTCAAATCTTCTGTCAGGCTCATAATTTAGTTTCCTTGTCCAGAATTGAGTTTTAGTGTCAGGGCAGCTAGTACCGCTGTGCGGAAGTCACGCATTCACGCATTCAAAAGTCTAAAGTCAAAATAATTGTATTCCGCGCTTTTGCGCCATTTTGTATGGTAGGTTTATTTACGCCGTACTGTACTAGATGCAAAGCTATAGCGATATTAAAACAATGCCACCTAAATTTTCTGAGAGTTGGCTGAGAAGTATGTAAAGGAAGCCTGAAAAACTAACCGAAATTATTCTTATTAAGATTGGCGATCGCAAATTTCGTTTGCAACTGATTTCACAATTAGACTTCTTGCAAAAGTCGGGTAAAGGATTAATGAAATCCCTTTCAATACTTTTCGGATTAGCACCTTTGATCTGGAGTTATAGCTGGGATGCATGTTAAAGGGTAAGGGGAAAGGGTAAATATCCATCCCTTTCCCTTTTCCCTTTCTCCTTTACCCTTTCCCCTTAAATTAATTCCCTTGCAAAGGCGCGTCCAAAACTTTCTGAATGCGATCGCGCGTCTCTAATAAATGTGCCTTGGTATACTCATCGTCAGAACTCATGCCTGCCAGCTTTTCATTTAGTTGCCGTAGTTTATACCAAGCCAGAGTACGGGCGTCTTCAGGGACATCTTGTTTTCGCAACACCATTTCTATCAAGGTTTCCAGGTATTGCCGCTGGATGCCGCGACGCAGGCTAGAAATTTTGATGTTCTTGCCATCGGGTTTTACTACCTCTGTCCAAATTCCTGATTGGAGAGTATCAAATAACTCAGGCAAAGTAAGTGATTTTCCTTCCTCATTTTTGAGTTCGAGATCCTTGAGGCGGGAGAGGCGATCGCTTGATAGCAAATCCCACAAAACCAAACTCTGCATAAACAATACCAAGTCGTGAATGGGATAGTCCAAGCGACCAATACGAGGGTTGCTACCCCAGTGCCGCCAACGAGAAGGTGCTAATTTATTCAGCAGATCTGGCGAGAAGTTAAAGGCTTCTTCAGAAAAGACATATTTTTGCACAAGTGCTAAGGCTTTACGTTGTTTTTCTAATGGCACTGGTTGAAATGGTAATTTTCCTTGCTTGTTGCCACCATGAACTCTGTAAAACGACTGTCCGCCAATATATTTTGTAGCGTAATAAATGTTTTGGAAATAATTTCCCAATACTGTACCAAACCGTTCTCTGACATCAGTGTAACTCTCGCCCTCAACCGGATACCGTTGGTTGAGACGACCCCACATTGTCCGCGCATTTTCCAGCTGCCACTGTGAGTAAAGCAAAACGTTACTGCTGTTATCCCAAGCGTCAGCAGTCGGGTCTAGGTCATACACATCTTCGTCTGTAGCATAGCTCAATTCCGGCTTTTCAGATTGTTCGAGAATTTTATTCAAAAATGGCTTTTCAGCTACGGGAGATATGGGAGATGCAATCGGAAATTGTGTATAACCATACTGAATGGCCCACTCGTCATAAGATCCTACCGAACTAGGAAAATAATCTCCCTGCTTGGTGCCTTGAGGTGCAATGTTTGGTGGAATGTAGTCCATCACAGACGAGACAAGACCTGTTTTATTGGTGACTTCTGTGTTGTGCATTTCTTCTGGTGGTAGAAGAGTACTACCACGGAAGTTGTGTCGTAACCCCAAGGTGTGTCCGACTTCGTGAGCAATAATTAGCCTTAAATACTGATGGATATAGTTTTTCACCTGGTTACTAGTAGGAGGCATCTGTTGCAGCAGTGACATAGCCAAGGAACCAAAGGCAAATTGGTTAGCAGCTTCCATGCCATAACAAAGGTCATACTCTCCTGCCAGTTTGGACAAACGTCTGGCAAATGGCTTCTGTAATTGCTGCTTGTTGGTAGCAACATCATTGCCTTTCGCTTCTAAACCATTGGTGCAAAGCAGGCGATTTTGCATCAACGCCGTTAAGGAAGTACGAGTTTTTAGTTCTTCGTTAGGCTGCACTATCTGGCGATACTCACTCTTAAGGGCGCGGATAAAACTTGCATCCACTAAAATGCTGGCGTTCAAAATTTGTCCCGTCAGTGGATTGACACGGGAAGGCCCCATCGCAAAATATCCATCTATCGTATTGATCCAACGAATTGTGTTGAAGCGGATATCCGCAGGTTCCCATTTTGCATCATTCGGCATTTGCTGCACCTGGATCGCATCTTTAAAACCAGCTGCTTCAAAGGCTTTGTTCCACATCAAGACACCTTCTTTAATGGCATCACGGTATTCGAGAGGAACAGCATTGTCAATCCAAAAGACTATTGGTTGTTTGGGCGGAGAAATTGGGGCGTTGGGGTCTTGTTTTTCTAAATGCCAGCGGTTGATGTAACGGACAAACGGATCTCTACGTTCGTCGTTGGATACATCTTGGTAAGCGGTGATGAAATAACCGACGCGATCGTCTGCTAACCTGGGTTGATAATTATTATTTGGGAGTTGAGAAAGACTGTAGTGAACGCGCAGGGTAAAGCCACGACTGTCAGGTAGGGCTGTAAAACCCAGCGTTTCTTCGTCATATTCATCGCTATTACTGCCAGAGAAATTCATTACGGACTCAATCTCGACATTTTCTGGAAAAGCTTTGGCATTACCAAAATACGATTCGTCTGCGCTTCCTGGCAGTCCCAAACTAGAAGATAATCCTGCTATGTCTGTAAGCAGCAAGTCACTCAAGTCGATCAAAATGGATTTGCGTTGTGCATGAACGCTTTTAATATCAACGGTGTAAAGAACTGAGTCACTAAATGATCTAGCTAGCGATCGCGCCTGTGGATCTCCTTCACGAGTACGGAAATTGACATTGCGGACAACAAAGTTTAATTTATTATCCACCCGCTGAAAGTAAAATAAGAAATCCTGCAAAGGCATACCGCTGTAGATTCCAGCTTCACCAATGCCCGATTCTAACGTCGCTGTGGCCAAGAAATTTTTATTGAGCTGCTCCGGTTTAATCTCCAGATATAGTTTATTATTTTTCTTACTGCGATATAGAGTAAACAGTCCTTGCTGTTTTTTAGTATCTTTTACTACTTCATCAAAGGCTTTAAGCTCATCTTCATCCTTTTTTGACGGTTTTGAACTAGGCTTGTCGTCTTCGTCTTCTGGCTTCTCTTTATCCGGTTTATCTGGATTTTTCCCTACTAACAAAAATGGTTGGTGCCCTGCTTTTTTAGTATTCTGTACCCAAATAAAAGATTGGCGTTGTGGCTTTTGGTTGTTATCGATCGTCCAAACTTTAGACAAGGGTAGAGGAAGATCGTTAACTCCTCTCTGCGCGTCCCCACGTTCCGATATCTGTATGCCTTTTTGTCCTGCTTCCACGGCCAGTGACTTGGCATTAGCGGTAACTATTCCAAAAAGCAAACCATGTAAAGCAACAACACAACAAGTAAGTCTCTTCATCCGAACTGTCCCTGGCTTCGTTCTCTATCTAAGTTCTAATACCTGTAAACTAATACTGCTTTCTCTACTCCTCACCATACTATTGGCAGATGACAATATATATAGCTGCCTAATATCAAGCAATAAACTTTTCTGTCGTTTATCACTGACATTTAAGAACCTTGTTGCAATGTTTTACTGTAGTATTTTTGCTAACAATTGCATCTGTAGTAGACAGTACGTGCTATTTTTACATCTGACCAGATAAAGTTGCTGACAAGATAGTATAACAATTCAATCAGATTGCTTGGAGTTACTGACAAACAAAAAACGTTTTAGCTAGACATTTTAGGTTAAATAAAAGGAAAAGTCGATTAAAAGATGAAATGCAAAAAGCGTAACAAATAATACTAATACTTTAGATGGTTGACAACCATCTTGGCAAAGAAAAGTCTTCAGGTTAGCTCTAGATCATCAGCGGGTGTAATAGTATTCATGGATACAAGTATGGCACGGTTATCTGAAGTATGGAAGCGTTTGATAACTTATGTCAGGAGATCGCAGGCAGAACAGATGTCAGACCAAACACATCTTGAGTCCGAATTAGGTTTGACTTTATTAAAAATTAACAAGACTCAAACTAATTTCAGAGAATTGCTGTTGCCCGAACAATTGCAAGAAAGTTTAGAAGAATGGACAAAAACGGTTGCTGGTGGGAGTTTTAGAATTAGCGATCGCCAGTTGGATGAAAAGATTTACGATTTATTTGGCAATGGGGCACTCAAAGGAGAAATTGTAGAAGTTCTCATCCAGAAACTGATTGCCAGTCGCGATTTCTGCCCAGTGGTGCTATTCCAGCGTCTAGAACAATTTTATCAGCGCTGGTGTCAAGGGGAATTTATAGATGCAGCACCTCATGATAACCTACCACAAAAAAAGATGTTGCAGTTGCAAGCACAAAATATGGCGATCGGACTGCGGCAAGTAGACATCAATACAGGGCTGAACGTGCTGATTTTGCTGTTGGAATTACACTGCTATGCTCAACATCGAGATAACCTAAAGGCAAAAATAATTTTCTATCCCTCTGGTCAACGCGATACAGATAACTTCTTCACATCCGGGCTGCTGCGTGTTATCAACTATAGTGATGCCATAGAAATCGGCAATTTTAGTAATATTGTCGGGGAATTTCTCCAAGGCAGCAACTTAAGCGGTGCTTATCTCGGCGATGCGAACCTGACTGGTGTTAACTTCAGCAATGCCAACCTTAGCGGTGCTTATTTTGGTGATGCCAATCTAACTGGTGCTAACTTCAGCGGTGCTAATCTCAGTGCTGCTAACCTTGGCGATGCCAACCTCAGCGGTGCTAACCTCAGTGGTGCTAGCCTCAGATGTACCGACCTCAGCAGTGCTAACCTTAGTGGTGCTAATTTCAGTGGTGCTGACCTCAACCGTGCTGAGCTTTCCAGTGCTGACCTTTCCAGTGCTAATCTAAACGGTGCTGACCTCAGCCACGCCAACCTCACCAGCACTAACCTCCGGGATGCCAAACTCAGCAGCAGCCACCTTAATCACGCCATCCTCTTTGGTGCTAACCTCAGCGACGCCAACCTCAACGGTGCTAACCTCAGCCATGCCGACCTTTGCCGCGCCGACCTCAGCGGTACTGACCTCAATCATGCCACTCTCAAAGGTACTAACCTCAGTGACACCATCCTCTTTGGTGCCAATCTCCGGGATGCCATCCTCATCGCTGCCGATCTCAGCTACGCTAAACTCAACGGTGCCAAACTCCACGGTGCTAACCTCAAAAGTGCGATTCTCCTCGGTGCTGACCTCAGCGGTGTAGATCTTAGTGAAGTAATTCTCAACGAAGCCGATCTTAGTGGCGTCATTCTTAACGAAGCTGACCTTAGTGGTGCGGATATTAGCGATGCTATCCTTTTCGGAACTGACCTTAGCTATGCCAATCTCAGCAGTGCTAACCTGAGTGGCAGTAACCTCAGCGGTGCTATCCTTAACGGCGCGGATCTAAGTCATACAAATCTTAGTCATGCCATTTTAGGTGGTGCTGACCTTAGCGACGCTAACTTAGAAAAAATGACTTGGAATGAAAATTTGGAGTGGGGCGGTGTGCGTGGCTTAGATAAAGCGGTGAATGTGCCAGAGGCGTTAAAGCAGCAGTTGGGGTTGAGGTGAAGTAAAAGAGTAGGGATTTTAAACGCAGAGGGGCGCAAAGGTAAGCGCAGAGGGTCGCAGAGTCTTGGTGCAAAAGTTTCGCTGTGTTGTCACGACAAGACTTGGTGTCGTAACGACGACAAGTGCGTTCCTAACCACAAGACTTAGTGTTGTAACGACGACAAGTGCGTTCCTAACCACAAGACTTGGTGTCGTAACGACAACAAGTGCGTTCCTAACCACAAGACTTAGTGTTGTAATGACAATAAGTGCGTTCGTTTGTTATGGAATCACTCTGGCTCAATTTTATTAAATACTTAATATAGGAAAGTGCGCGATCGATCACCTCTCAGCTGTGGGGCGATCGCTTTATTTGCAGACAGTAAAGCAGCAATGCCTAGTGACAAGTAGCTCATCACAAGCTGAAGGTTATATCTAGCATTTATAAGTGAAATTACCGTAATGCAATTGTAAAATTAATGTTATTTTGAGGTGTCAATGAGACTGAAAAACATTTGGGTATTTCATGTCTACTCAAACCTCAGACAGAAATTTTATTGTCAATGTATCGCCTCAAAGTAAGTATCAACACAGTAAAAATACATTGAGTTTAACTGATGTTTCCCCAACAGGCAAAACTTGGGAAAAGCATCGAACCAATGCTGATAAAATTTCTGACTACTATGCTAGTGCAGGTGAAGGTTGCTTCAATCGATATGCTTGGCGGATGAGAATGTGTTCCGAAGTGCTGGAGTTTCAATTAGTACCAGAGCCATCGGAAGATATTCTTCAGTTAAAATTATCAGATGCGCGATTCTGTCGTGTTCGTCACTGTCCGGTTTGTCAATGGCGGCGAAGTCTGATGTGGAAAGCAAAAGCTTACAAAATTCTTCCCCAAGTTATCGCCGACTATCCTAAGTATCGTTGGTTGTTTATCACGCTGACAGTTAAAAACTGCAATATTGAAGAACTACGGCTAACTTTAGATGGAATGAACAAAGCTTTTAAGCGCTTGACTGAGTTAAAGGCGTGGCGTGCGAAAGGATGGGTAAAATCAGTTGAAGTTACTAAAAGTCGAGATGGAGTATCAGCACACCCACATTTACATATTTTGGCAATAGTTCCACCTTCCTATTTCAGTCATGGCTATCTCTCTCATGTTAAGTGGATAGCATTATGGCAGCAGTGCCTGCGGATTGATTATCAGCCTATTGTTCATGTAAGTGCGATCGCCAAACATCACGATCCCAAAGCACTCATTCCAGAAATTCTTAAATATCAGGTGAAAGAGTCAGACTTGGTAGCTAATAGGGAATGGTTTTTAGAATTAACTCGTCAGTTACACAAAACCAGAGGCATTGCTGTTGGAGGTGTACTTAGGCAATACATGCGGGAATTAGAGGAGAAAAATCAAGACCTCATTGACGAGAGTGAAGCGAGTGATGAGGCGGATAAGGGATATTTGTCCTTTAGATGGAAGCGAGAATCAAAGAAATTTAAGTATGAAGATTTATCAACGTCATGCTTGGACTCTGACAGTAGAGGAAGCTATAGCAATCCAAGAAAAACTGCAATCTGAGGTCATTACCAGCGATCAATTCCAAGAACCTGTGCAATACGTTGCTGGAGTGGATATGGGTTTTGAAGCTGATGGTACAATTAGCCGTGCGGCAGTAGCAGTACTGAGTTTTCCTGATTTGCAGTTACAAGAGACGAGCATTGCACGTCGTCCCACATCTTTCCCTTATATTCCTGGTTTTCTCTCTTTTCGGGAAATACCAGCTGTTTTGGATGCTCTAGAAAAGATAAAAATAACACCAGATTTAATTTTGTGTGATGGTCAAGGAATAGCTCATCCCCGCAGATTTGGAATAGCTTGTCATCTGGGTGTACTAGTAGATATTCCTACTATCGGTGTAGCTAAATCCTTACTCATCGGCAAGCATGAAGACTTGTCAGAAACAAGAGGTCGCTGGCAGCCACTGGTACATAAAGGTGAAACTATTGGGGCTGTGTTAAGGACACGCATTGGAGTTAAGCCTGTATATGTCTCTAGCGGTCATCGCATCAGCCTGACTACAGCAATTGATTATGTATTGCGTTGCACGCCCAAATATCGGTTGCCAGAAACTACACGTATTGCTGATAAGTTGGCAAGCGATCGCTAATTACCATTAATTACCATTGCGAAAAGGGGTATTTCACTAAATTTCTGTTGTAATATTTGGGATTGCTTGAAACTTCTTCGCCAATCCAGCTTGGCAATTCAATCTCTTGTTTTTCATCGCTGAGTTCGACTTCTGCTAATATCAGTCCTTTATTGACTCCTTCAAACTCATCTATTTCCCAAATCAAACCACCCCACTCTACTTTGTATCTGATTTTTTCTATTAAAGGGCGATCGCACAATGTTTCAAGCATTTCCTTAGCATCTTCAATCGGAATGGGATACTCAAACTCAGACCTCGAATATTTGACACTGGGGCCTTTAATTGTTAAGTAACCTTGGTTTCCTACTATGCGAACACGTACAGTAGCTCCTTGTGTAGGAATGTATCCTTGACGGTATACACTACCCTTAGCTAGTTTTCTCCAATCATCTCCTTTAAGTAAAAATTTACGCTCTATTTCTTTCGCCATCTTAACTCCGTTATTGGTCTGTTTTATGGAAAGTTAAATTTTATTGAACCACCAAGACACCAAGACACCAAGTTGAATTAGGAAGAAAGTATATCTAGATACTAGTTATTTGGCGATCGCGACCCGATTGTTCAATCAAGTCCATTTTGATTATGAAACTGATTTTGCGATCGCTATGTCTGCCTAAAAGATTATTATTTCTGGCGATCTGAACTCAATTGGCATCTTACTAAAGTTATGGGTCTGCCCAAAACGTCAGCACGACAAGTCGTGTTGATGTTCCAAAATGATTCTTGGTTCTTGAGCAACCATCCGCTCAATCAATGCCTGATTTTCTTGGCTTTCTGCCTGCTTGAGATATTCAATGGCAATTTGTCCAGCAGCTGGTTGTTCTTTGGTAATAGCAACCAGCAATTCTAAAGTTTGACGAAGCTGAATTTTTTCTAAATGCCTATTAGTGACTATCGGCAGAGTCATAGCAGTAACTACAAGCCCAATCATCGGAGGGACAGTAGGAATCCACCAACCCTGTAAAAAGGTAAGGTAGGCAATTCCCATCAGCCCTCCTCCTGCAATCGCAACAGCAGCGACTATCGATCTGGATGACTTGAGTTGCCAACTTAACACTGCTCCCACTCCAGACCAAAGCAAAATCCAAAGCCATTCGACTCCTTCCGACCAAACTTGTAGTATGGGCTGTCCTTGTAACGCTGCACTTACAATCTGGCTGGTGATATTTGCATGAACCATCACACCTGCCATTTGTTTCGGGGAACCAAAAATCTGGTTGCTGTAGGGTGTTTGAAACCTGTCGTTGACACTTTCAGCAATTGAACCGATCAGGACAACGCGATCGCGCAATTTTTCTGATGGTATGCGATTAGCTAACAAATCTGCGATCGAGAAGGTTTGAAATTGTTCCTGAGTGCTGTGATAGTTAAGCAAAATTTGATACCCGCCTGCATCAGCCCGGACATAGCCCCCATCGTTGGCTTGAAAAGGAACAAGTATAGCTTTCCCCAGACGTATCCGATTGGGATTGTTTGGGAGGGGTTCAGGTTTAATACCAAGATCTTCCAAGTAGCGTAGCGCCAGTCGCAAGCCTAGATTAAGGCGTAATTCATTGTTTGAAAGTTTCACTGACAGCAAAGCACGACGCACCTTGCCATCTGCATCCAAAACCTGATCGGCAAGGGCCACCTGACCCAATTGAGCTAAAACTGGTGATGGGGGAACCTGATGACCCACTGCTTTTTCAATGCCAATCAAGTTGGGAGTTGTCCTAAACTGTCTGACTAATTCCTGATAACCGGGTTCTACAGGCAAATCTCGATATAAATCCAGTCCAATTGCTCTGGGTTTTTTGCTTCTTAAAGTCTGGATAGCTTGAGCTAACACGCGATCTGGCACAGGAAACTGACCTATTTGCTGAATATCTGGCTCATCAATCGTAATAATCGTAATCTGAGGCTCAATTTCTGGTCTTGGACGTGCTTGAAAAAAGCGATCTAGTACTGTCCACTCCATACCTTGTAGTAGTCCGCTTGTACGCACAAGCAGGACTAAACTAGTTACTCCCCCAGCAATGCTGGCGATCCAACCTTTGCCCAGGCGCAACTTTTGAGCATTTCGTTTAGCAGTTTTGCGTGCCTCTGCCAGGATTTGATGGGCTTGTTTGGCAGCGAGTATCGCAAATTTCGCTTTTTCTCGTTCAATTTGTCTAGCCTGCTTTTCAGCTGCTAAATCGCTTTCAATTTCTCGTTTTGTTAGTTCCTGACTTGCGGCTAAAAAGCGATAATCTAGGTCGCTGAGGCTTTTATTTCTGGCCCAAGTCAATGCTGAGTCTAATGCCGTTCCAATCAAAAGCTGAGACTCATCTTGTTCGTGTGAGGCGATCCAAGCATTGAAGCGTTGAGCGTAGGGACGCAGATTCTCTATGTGTCTTGCAACCCATTCAGAGCTAAAGATTGCTTGATAGATTGGGTTCTTTACTTCTAGATATCCCTGCCGATTGACAACTAAACCCGACAGAAGTAGTTCAATTTGTTCTCGACTGTCGTTGCTTGGTACAACCGTACCAGCCAAAATTTGCTGGTATATTCCCAGGACACGCCCTGCTATTTGTTCGTTCGAGAGGAGGCGATCGCGAATTGTCCGCAAATGTTCTGGTTCGTCCTGAGATTCCCACTTTTGAATAATACGAGATTTAACAATACTTTCCACCCAAAACGCTTCTGTACCGGGAGGAACTGTCAGTGCCCCACTCACTGTGTCTTGACTTGAACTCATTACCAACTGACACAATTTTTGCGTCAGAAAAGGTTGCCCCCCTGTCCAAGCTAAAATTTCTTTGAGAATTGCCTGAGCATTACCTTGTACAGACGCGCCATGGCGCGTCTCTCCTAATCCTTGAGCTAATGGCTGGACTTCATCTAAAGTAAAGCCATGCAGTTCTATTGCTTTACCAATATTAAAAGGGGTGCGCTTTGGATCTTGAATTAAATCTGATGGTGTTGTCACCCCACAAATAGCAAATGTAATGCGGTTGTATTCTGGATCTACCGCTCTTTGGTTATAGCAAAACCGAATCAAGGCAAAAAAGTCATCAACGGAAAAATTTAGGCTCTTAATACTATCAACTTCATCAATATAGATGAATAGCCTTTCATCAGGAAGTTGAACTAGCAGTACTTCGGAAATAAATCGGCTCAATCTCTGAAGTAAAGGAATATCTTCATGCTCCTGCCACCACTTTTTTAAGTTAATTTTTCCTAACAGCTTAAAACCTAAACATAACTCACCAACAATTCCCTTGTACCACTGCTGAGGAGTAATATTTTCGCAGCCAATATTGGTCATATCGACTGTCGTACATTTGAACCCTTCTTGTTGCAAGCGATGCCGAGTTCTAACTAGCAGTGAAGATTTACCCATTTGCCGGGAGTTAAGAACATAACAAAATTCACCAGCTTTGAGCGCTTCATATAGTTGCGTGTCAGCCTGTCGCTCAACATAACTAGGAGCATCAATAGTCAGACTGCCACCGACCTGATATTTATAAACGGTCATTTGACAACCTTGAGGAATTGTAAAGATAGTGTATATGTATTAGGCTAGACAGCATTTTGTGGGGGTTAATTAATAGGCTAGCTATAATATTGTGGATATGAGCAATTCTGAAAAAGAAATCGTTATCGGTACTAAAACTTTACTCTGCTGCGACTGTATAATTAGCTGTTTATTTGCATATCCTTTCTACCAACTTTACGCTAAATACTGAGGCTAAAATCTCTTCATCGCCAGGATGAATGGTATGTCAAAACTAAGAAAAATCTACTTTTTTGCAGACATAAATCCATAACTCATTCAACTTCGTTTCAAACATTTTAAATACTTTAGACTGATTAGCCACCAAGCTTTTGGGCAGTGGAGACTAGGAGACAAGGGTGAGACAGGAAGAGAGGTAAAGATTTACTGTTTTTGACACAAATCTAGTATCAAGATACATGCTTGACAGTGCAACAGCTTACCTCTGTAGTTATAATTTCCAAAAACTTGAAACTGTAACATTCAAGACAATGCATTAGTTATGAAGTTATAGTTTTCTCATACTTATCTTATACAATTGAAATTATAAATGTCAATTAACAAATCACACGTCAAAATATTTTACCGTCAGTATTACAAACTAGATAAAATAGCGTTATTCTTTTCCATATCTAACTTTCCAGCAATACTATTAGCTTTTCTACTGGAATTATTTGCATACTTTTCTGACTTTTCCTACTTTTTGTCGAAAGGTTGGGAAATAGTTTTTAATGTTTTTGCCACTACCTACTTTTCTCACAAGTAGGTTCAAATTTAAGGTTGATGACAAGTTTTATAAACTTTGATTAATCGATCAATACCCTTAAAGCGATAGTCTCCCATCTCTTGAAAGTATGAAGATTTTGACAGCATTCGATAAGTGGCTTCACTGACAACGCATTCACCAGGGGGACAAATTGCTTCCATGCGTGCAGCCAGATTTATAGTTGCACCTAAGGCAGTGTAGTCTACCCGTTGGGAACTGCCGACATCTCCAACTACAGCCTTACCGCTGTTAATTGCAATCCTTAATTGCAGAGGTTCCTGCCAAAAATTACTAGCATTCAGATGTTCCAGACGAGCAAGCATTTTCATTGCTGAAGACACTGCGCGTTCGGCATGATCTGGTTGTGGTTCGGGAGCGCCAAAAAATGCCATGATACAATCGCCAATATACTTATCCAAAGTGCCGCCATAGGCAAACACTTCTTGCAGCATTTCCTCAAATAATTTATTCAGCAATTCGGCAATCTCATTGGCTGTGAACCGTTCAGAGATGGCGGTAAAACCGACAATATCTGCAAACAAAATGCTGATTTCACTCTCGCGTGGAGGTAAACGGCCATCAGGCAATGCTCCCACTGCTATCAATTGCTGCACAACTCCCGGAGAATGATAGCGTTCTAGTCTGTGGCGAATCACTTCTTCACTTTTGAGTTTTTCTGCCAATAGCCAACGTTGGACGCTGGAAGCGACAAGGTTTGCCAAAGCGGAAAAAAAGCTGAGTTCTTCTTCACCTTCTTTTGCCCAATGGTAAGAAGAGAGATGGGCATCGGCATAGAGAACACCAACCACCTTATTTTCATCCCACAAAGGTACTGCCATTGCACTGCGAATATCTTTGACTAAAATACTGTGTTCGCCGGCAAAGCGTTCATCATGCTGGGCATCAGCGGTTTGAATGGCAACTTTTTCTTCAAATACCTTCTGACAAATACTACGGCTAATCCAGCTACCATCATTTGGTAGATATTCATATTGACAAGTATTTCTAGTAGCAGCATTCAATAACTCCAATTTGCCGCCACCACTGATATCGATTAACAATGCCAAGCGATCGATACTATTTAAATAACGAAAGACGACTTCCTGTACTTGAGAGAAAATTGCTTCTATAGATGCTGCCGCAGAAAGATTTTTGGCTATATCTACCAAGTCTTTGAGACGAGCAATACTTTTATCTTTGTTGCTGATATCACCGTTGTGACTATCACCTTGTATCCATTGCTGTTGTAGTTGTTTGACGTTGTGAAAAATAGTTCTGTGTTCGCCAGTGTCAATCTGCTTGGGCATTACTGTTGCCAAAGCATCTGTCAACAGTACTACAACACTCACATCCCCCAACCAAATAATGTCACCGTGACGCACCTGCTGAGGAGAGGTGACAAGGCGATCGTTCAATTGCGTCCCGTTTTTACTGCCCATATCCTCAATCGCCCAGATATTAGCAGCTGTTCTCACCAGACGGGCGTGCCAACGAGAAACTCCCCCAAAGGGTAAGTATAGATCGCATTCTGGCAAACGACCGATGGTGAATACATCTTGATCGACTGTCACCGTTCTTTCTGTATTTCCCTCTTGCAAGCGCAGTTTGAGTTCAGTCATGGGTGTGATCTATCTTGGAAACTGGGGAATATGCCAAGGTTTAATCCTTATTATTTATGGCACTTCCCCGAGCATTCCGACAACTCGAAATTAGCAATTAAGTTATAAATATTACTGTTAAATCGAATTATTTTAAGTAGGTCAACATAATTAAACGTAAAATATCTTGTATTTTATACGGGCGGGCAGGATGCCCACCCCACAATATTACTAAAGCTCTTGTGGGGTGGGCTTCTAGCCCGCACTGTTTTTAGTTTATTTATGCCTTTCTACTTACTTAATCACTTTAAATTATCATATCTTTTTCTGGAAAAGGGGCTAGATAGGTTGAAGTCTTTTGAGGATAAAAATTCAGCGGGTGCGATTTCAGATAAAAAAGCCAATTACTGCGTTCTTCACAGAAGTTTAACAGAATATTTATCGTCTCTAGATATTTATTCTTTGTGAATAGAAAATACTAAAAAAGAGCGCTTGATTTTAGCATGGTTAATCACTGAGTTTCAGTATAGATGTTGAATTCATCAATGGTTATTTTCCAGACTATAACCTTAGTTAGATATTGCAGACAAGTTGTATAGCTAAAATTAACAGTTATGAAAAAACATCAGATGTTTCGCACAACTCATTCTTTAGCCTTGCTTAAAGACTATGGATTTGTTAGTGTCAGCATATTAGTAGTGCTGTTAGCGACATTGTATCCCTTTAATTTTTCATTTACCGAAAGTTTTTCTTTACAAGAATTGATTGCTAGTTTTATTAATACTAGTACTTTTCAAGACAGGGTTAACAATATTTTATTGTTTATACCTTTAGGCTTTTTTTTAAGCCGTGTCTTGCAAAGAATCAGGATAAAATTGATACTAGAAATTTTAATAGTTACATTGGCAAGTACGAGTTTATCAACGCTAGTTGAAGTTTCACAAGTTTTTCTTCCTTCTAGAGCACCTACTCCTGAAGACATTATCAACAATAGTATTGGTGGTTTTGTTGGTTGGCTTTGCTTTAATTGGTTTAGTTCTAAAAGCTTTGCATACAAATTAGCAAGTGTAGAAAATAATACAATTAACCAGGTTCATAAAAGAATTACTGTGTTTTGTATTGGATATATATTATTAACATTCTTGACTTTAGTATATTGGAAAAGTACAACATCGTTGAGTAATTGGAACCCAAACTATCCACTGGCTATTGGCAATGAAGTAACAGGAGAAAGACCTTGGCAAGGATATATATCTGAAGTTCATATCGCTGATAAAGCTATTTCAAACCGTGAAGTGTTGCAGGTATTTGAGGATAGAAATTACTTTAATAATCTCGGAAATTCTCTTCTGGCTTCTTATCAATTAGATAAAGAGGGCAAATTATTCTACCGAGATCAAAGTGGAAAGCAGCCTAAACTCTTGTGGCAAGGTCAACCCTCAGATGCTCAGGAAAGAAAAGGAATTTCGTTGAGTTCTAGCAATTGGCTAGAAACAGCATATCCTGTTAACTATTTGAGTAAAAGGATATCTAAAACTTCAGAGTTTACTATAAGTACTACTGTAGCTACTGCTGACACAAATCAATCTGGCCCTGCTCGAATTATCTCAATTTCTAATGACAACTTACGTCGTAATTTTACCGTGGGGCAGCAGAGAACGGATTTAAATTTGCGATTAAGAACACCACTGACTGGAGAAAATGGAGTAGATTTAATACTGAATTTTCCGAATATTTTTGTAGATACAAAACCACATCATCTAATCATCACTTATTCCCGAGCAACTATCCAGGTATACGTAGACAATCTCAAAAATTCTTACTCATTAAATTTGCTAGATTTAATGCCAGTAGAACAAAAAATATTCTACTATGCGTTGACTTTTATACCTTTAGGGATTTACCTAGCACTCCTGACTATTTTGGCAAAAAGAAATCTAATCACTTATAGATTTTTAATAGTTTTTGGTGCATTATTACCTTCTTTAATACTGGAAGCTCTATTGGTGAGTAAGAATGGTAAAGAAATTAGCTTGAGAAATATGTTATTGGGTATCTTATTTACAGCAGGAACCGCACTGATATTGAGAATAAGGGCTGCGGTGTTAGTAAAAAAGATAACAGTAAGGAAATCGGTTAGTACCTGACGTGCAGTCTGTTCCACATCACCTTGCTAGCGAAGTTCTGGTAAGGTGTGCAATTATGATTTGTTTGCATGGAATGTGAGATCAAGGGGCGATCGCATTCATCCGCATTCATCAACAAAATGCTGTGAAAAATTGGATATTCAATCTTTATACATAAATTTTGTGATTAATCCTGAAGAAAATACTGAATTATTGTAAAAGTCTATTGTTGTTAATTTTTTACATTAGTTTAGCCATAGCATGATTGGCACATTGCTAGATCGGCGATACAAGGTGGTTAAAATGCTAGGTCAAGGAGGATTCGGTCATACTTATATTGCCGAAGACACTCGCCGTCCTGGCAATCCTCTCTGCGTAGTAAAACATCTCCAACCAGCTATCAGCGATCCCGATTTTTTGGAAACAGCTAGACGCTTGTTTAAAAGGGAAGCCGAAACCCTGGAAAAGCTGGGCAATCATGACCAGATTCCCCGACTGTTAGCTTACTTTGAGGAAGACGAAGAATTCTACTTGGTGCAGGAGTATATCCCTGGTAATCCGCTGTCGTTGGAAATACAACCAGGAGTGCGGTGGAGTGAAGACCAAGTAATTCACCTCCTGCAAGAAGTTTTACCCATTTTAGAATTTGTCCACAGTCATGAGGTAATCCATCAGGATCTCAAGCCTCCTAATTTAATCCGCCGCAGTTCAGACAACAAGCTGGTTCTAGTCGACTTTGGTGCTGTCAAGCAAGTGAAGATGTATTCACTGATGACTCCAGAACAACTCAAAAATGAAACGGTTCCCATTGGTACACCTGGTTATATGCCGAGTGAGCAAGCACTGGGTAAGCCACATCCCAATAGTGATATTTATGCTCTTGGTATGATTGCTATTCAAGCTTTGACAGGCATGAATCCTAAACAGCTAGGAGAAGAACCTGTAAGTGGAGAAATACTCTGGCAGCATCATGCCCAAGTTAGCGACTCCTTAGCAGCTATTTTGAGTAAGATGGTGCGCCAATATTACAAATACCGCTATCAGTCAGCAGCCGATGTCCGGGAAGCAGTCGCTGCTATTACCAGTCCCAACACACCAACGGCTGTAGCGGTGGTTGTCAACCAGGTATTACGCGAGTATTTGCAACAAGGCTATTTGTCTGCAACTAAGATTGTGCGATCGCTCCAAGAATTAGCAAAACCTTGCTACGTTCCGCCAGATCCCACAACTAAATCGCCAATCACTATTCCACCAACAATACCCCAAACACAAAACCTGGTGAAAACTGGTGCTTCACAAAGCAATTTTCAAATCAAACGTCGCCACTTGCCATTGTTAATAGCTGGTGGTGGTGCTAGCGTTCTCCTTGCTGTGGGTGTAATTATGACAAGTCGTCCACCCCAACCCTCGCCTATCGTTGCAAAAAATCAAGTTACAGAAACGGCTGATAATAAAAATAAAACGGAAGAAAAAAATAATTGTATTGTTGTTGTTAGGTCATCCAATTTACGCTCTTTATCTGGACACAGGAAAACAGGAAAAGTTGTGAAAGCCGGAACGAAAGTGACAGTTACTGGCAGACAACAAGGCGGCTGGCTAGAAATTAGTTCTCCCGAATCTGGTTGGATTTGGAAGAGTCGAACGAGAAATGTTTGTTCTGGGAAATAAGGCAGAAGACAGAAAGCATACGGAAAATCAATCCGTGTGTACCCCCTCATTCCCCCCTCTTATAGGGGGGAAGGTAGAGGAAAAACTTTTATTTATTGTGCATCTGTCGATTTCTAAAACATGATTTTGTGACGGCTTTAATTTACCTCAACGGTGGAAATAAATTTTCTGCCTTCAGATTGGCGGTAATTCCAGGGGAATAGTACCCAATAAACCCTTACGAAAATCTGTTAAAAGTTGGCGTGCAGTTCTCTCTACATCACCTTTATTGCGAAGTTCTGCTAATTCGTGTAAATATGATTCGCCCGTGGAAGATGTGGGATCGAGTTGATAGCGCGATCGCAAGGGATTTTTTGGTAATAAATCAGGTGCTCTATAATAGAGGTCGTTCAGTAAATCTACGAATGCTGCTGCTATTAGTTGATTATCATAAGCTGCTTCACCAATATCGTCACAAATGGCTAGTTTCAATCCAGCTTCTTGATCTTCCAACTTGGCAGGAATAACACCAGGAGCATCCAGCAGTTCTAAATCTTGCGAAATTCGCACCCAGCGCAGTTGACGAGTCACCCCAGGACGAGCCGCGCTTTCCACTACTCGCTTTCCTACCAAGCGGTTAATTAAAGCCGACTTGCCAACATTGGGAAAACCAATCACCACAGCACGGACTGGACGGGGTAGCATACCGCGATCGCGTCTTCGTTGATTTATCTCCACCCCAGCAGCTTGTGCTGCTTTTGACACCGCCGCCACTCCTTGCCCTTGTTGGGCATTAGTAAAATAAGGTACTTCACCTTGACTTTTAAACCAATCTGTCCACAATTGCCGTACTTGCGGAGAAATCATATCTAAGCGGTTCAGCACCAACACCCGTTTTTTATTCCCTACCCACTTTGGTATTTGGGGATGGTAGGTTGCCAAAGGAATTCTAGCATCTCGTACTTCTAGTACTACATCTACCAGCTTGAGCTGTTCCTGAAGTGCTTTTTCGGCTTTGGCAATATGACCGGGATACCACTGGATTAGGTTTAATTTATAGTTTTGATTAATGGCCATTTTTTTTCTTAGTCCTTAGTCATTTGTCATTTGTCATTTGTCTATACTAATAACGAATGACTAATGATCTTGTATAGCAGATTGATGTAAGATTAGACGATTGCCGTCTGGATCGTAGGCGTAAATTTCTCTACCGTGGGAAGAGTTGATAATTTCTCCGGGTGGGGGATAGCCCAAGGCTGTAAGGTGAGCGATCGCATTTTCTAAATTATTTACCTGTAAACACAAACTCATCTTGGTTTTAGCGGAGTTCTCAAATTCTGAATTGTGGGTTTGTTTTGGTTTAAAAATACCCAATCGCAAACCAGGAAATTGAAACTCTGCATACACATTTGGAATTATGATTACTGGGTTACTAGATAGTAAATTAGTGTAGAAATCAACTAATTTTTCAATATGAAAAGATGCCAGGGTGACGAATGCATCAGTACATTGGAAAACCATATTTGTCTGATATTGGAAGCGAAAAATAGCTTTAGCTGTGAAGTCCTCACTCGCCATCATGGCATGATAATTCTGTTTAGCTAGTTTATTCTACTCTACCGACTGCTGAAATTGGTTTATGCTGTAGATCCCTTTCAGGATCGCCCAACTGGCGCACATTTGTGGCAAATTCAAGCAAGATACCATCAGGATCGAAGAAATAAATTGAGGAAATAAATGTAGTTTCATCCTGTTCTGGAACAAAGCCAGAAGGAACATCGGCATGGTGCATAACAGGAGTTACTTCTACACCTTTGGCAACCAATTTTTGTTTATACTCCTCCAGTTTTTCGACTGGAACATTGAAGGCCAAATGATTCATTGAGCCATGCGCTGTGGCTATATTGCCAGTTTGCCAAACATCACGGGGAGGTGATGCAATACCTGGTGCGGCTTCTGGTGCTTGCGGAAACCAGAAAAAAGCCAAAGCATCTCCGTTACCAATATCAAAAAAGAAATGTTGTCCGCCGTCTGGTAGGGCAATGGTTTTGATTAAATCTAGACCAAGTACGTTAGTGTAAAAGTCTACGGTGCGTCCCATATCTTTACAGACTAACGCAATATGGTTTACTCCTTGTATTTGAAAATCTTTCATGTCACTCACCTGTTGGTATAATTTACATTGGCTTTGTCAAGCTTTCGTTACTATCCTCTCCACTCCAGAATATACGTTGAACCGTTCCCCGCGTAAGAATCCGATTAAAGTAATTCCAAATTCCTGAGCTACAGAAACTGCTAAACTGCTAGGAGCGGAAACAGCACAGACAATCGGAACTCCAGCTGCTGTACACTTTTGTAGAATCTCAAAACTAGAACGTCCGCTGACCATAACAATGCGATCGCTCAACGGTAAGTTGTCACTCAGCAAAGCCGAACCTATTAATTTATCTAGGGCATTGTGACGTCCTACATCCTCTCTCAGTGTCAATAACTGCCCTTGGACATCAAACAATGCCGCAGCGTGCAAACCTCCTGTTGCTTTAAATACACCTTGAGCCGCCCTCAGTTGCTCTGGTAGGCTGTAGAAAATTTCTGATGTAACTGTTGGTGTTGGCGGTATTACTGAACAACCACGCAAATGCAAAGCTTCAAGACTAGCTTTGCCACAAACTCCACAGGCGCTGGAGGTGTAGAAGTGACGCTCCAAAAGCTGTAAATCTGGATGCAAATCTTCTTTGAGTTCTACATTTACAATATTGTAGCGTTGTTCGCTATCTATTTCGGTATCCACGCAGTAACTCAAACGTTGGATATCTTGGCGCTCGCTAATAATTCCTTCTGTGTAGAGAAAACCAGCAGCAAGTTCAAAATCTGCTCCTGGTGTTCGCATGGTGACAGCAACTGTACGACGGGGAGAGGCAAGGCGAATTTCTAAAGGTTCTTCAGTGGTCAGATCGTCTAAGCGCGATCGCATTTTGCCATTTTCCACCACCCAGACAGTAGCTTTGGTCTTGCTTCCAACAGGCTTAGTCATATAACAAAATATTAATTATTGATAATAAGCTTATTATGATTTACATAATCAGAGATATTTCGTGATTGAAATACAAATAATTCATAAGCATTTTTTAATGACTTTCTCCTGTGTTGAAAGTCAATAACAGGACTAAAATTTATTTATGCACTAATGTCGAATTTAAGGTGTGTCAAGCTAGCTCTTAACGAGGGGAAGTCTCTGCTTTTTTCTGAAATATTTCCACACCTAAAGCGTGTGGCTACAAAAACTAATCCTGTAAAGGTAGCCCTGTCAAGGTGTGTAAAAAACGAACCCAAATCTTAGTAGAGAAGACTATTTTCCTCTTTGTGTCTTAGTGTCTTTGTGTTTAAATCATTCTTTAGTTCATAAAAAAATGTAAAAATATTACTTGTTTGCGTCACAAAGGTGAGATTTTTACTTGAATCATTGGAACAAAGTTAAGTAAAAAGTTTTGTCCGCATGAACAATTGGTGTCAACAACAGGCAGGATATAAACGCAGACCTTCCAGTCAAGGCTGGCTTACGATCGCAAATAGAGGATTAAGCAATGCCTGAGCAAATGAGTGAAAGGGATGCGCTATACCAATTTTTTGTGCAGTTTGACTTGCCTGAAAAATGGTGGGATTTGGGTCTATTTTATATTGAGTCAACTAAGGAAAATGAGCCACCACAGTACCTCGTCAAACTTAAAGGCGTGGAAGACATAAACTGGGGAGGATACGTTGATGAAAATAGGGAGATTCGCTTCTTAGATTTCAACTCTGATTGGAATATCTCCAAAGGCAAGCATAATTACAAACACTTACCTCCAGAGTTGAATCAATGGTTAGACAGCTTTGCTTTTGATGAAATCTTTCTTGAGCCTGTCAATGCAGATGATGAAGAGATAACAGAACCAGAATCACCAGAAGATATTGAAGCATTAATTCTCAGTCTACTACCAAAACTAGAAGTTAAACAACTAGTCAATATTATGGAGACTGTTGTAAAGATGATTGACTCTAAAATTACGTAAGCAATTAGTAAGGGCGAATTTAACAATATATTCGCCTTTGGAGTTTACAAATACTGCATCTAACAGCTTATTTGATTTTGGGTGAGGCTCCAACAAGCACAAACCAAATTGGGCGATCGCGCGCGAGTGAGACGTGTTGCAATTTTTGCCATACTCATCATGGGATTAATCTCGCTTTCTTTCACCTTGCGAACAATTATAAAATTTCGCCAATCCTTCCAAATCTTGTTGTTGGGTTTGGGTATTAGGGATTTCCAAGAAATAAATTATCCCGGATTGTAGGGTGGGCATCCTGCTCGCCCTTCAGATGGGACGGGTGGAGACATCCACCCCACAAGAAAATTTGGGGTGTTTTTACCAGGTTCAACGAATTCCATGCACCGAGGCGCACAGCAAAGGATGAAAATCTCTCTTCCCTGTTCTCCGTTCCCTGTAAAGAGTTCCTTATTTTCAGGACAGATCTCAGATATAGTTTTTGACTAAAGCGATAGAGAGACATTACACCATATTCACCTCACTTGAGAGTTCTAGAAAAACTGTTGTTGTCAATTCTTTTTACTAAACTGCGGCTCTAGCCGATTTTATAGGGAAAAATAATGTTGTGTTCCTTTGCTTATTCCTATTTTTATCTACGCAGATAAATTACTATTAAGTTTTTGATGAGAATTTCCTCATGAACGCAACCGATAGCCCATGCCCCTAACCGTCTCAATGCGGTTGCCACCTAGCTTTTTACGCAGATAACCAACGTAGACATCAACAATATTGGTATAAGGGTCATAATCATAACCCCAGGCATGACTAAGCAGTTGCTGCCGGGTCAAGACTTGCCCAGGATAACGCATAAAAGTTTCAGTCAAGGCAAATTCTTTAGCTGATAGTTCGATGGAGTGGTTGCCTACTTTCACCTGACGAGTACGCAGGTCAAGGACAATATCGCCTAAACTCAACAACATCTGATCTTCATCCTTGGGCTGACGATTACGCAATCGCAGGCGTACCCTAGCTAAAAGCTCCTCAAATTTAAATGGCTTAGTAACGTAGTCGTCAGCGCCTCCTTCCAAACCATTTACCTTATCCTTTATACTGTCGCGAGCGGTGAGAATAATCACAGGTAGTTGTTGTCCCTGCCCGCGTAATTCTGCCAACACTACCCACCCGTTTTTGCCTGGAATACCAATATCCAAGATCAGTAGATCAAAATCACCACTACAAGCCATGAAAATAGCTTCATCACCGTTGGACACTACGGAGGTGGTAAAACCACTAGCCTTAAAACCTTTCTCTAAAAAGCTGGCAATGCGAGATTCATCTTCTGCGATCAAAATTCGGCTCATACAAAGACCTTCCTAGTTTGATTTTAGGGGAATAACTATGGTGAAAGTAGAACCCCCAAGCGGGCGGCTCACAAGTTCGACCCAACCGCTGTGAGCTTCTGTTATTTTCTTTACAATTGCCAATCCCAAACCAGCACCCTCGGAACGACGGGGACTGCTAGAGCCACGAGCAAAGCGCTCAAAAATCCGTTTTTGGTCACAAAAGGAGATTCCTTCGCCTGTGTCACGCACCCAGAAACGCGCTTTACCATTTGTTAGCGCCGAACCAAGGGCGATCGCATCACCTTCTTGGGTATGTTGAGTAGCATTCACAACCAAGTTTATGATTGCCTGAGTCAGTCGCTGAGGATCAATCGTAATGCGACCACTAGCCACAGCCTCTAAGCACCAGTTTCGATGGGCTAAAGTTTTGGCCTTAGCGTACAGTTCTTTGGTGAATGAACTAATTTCTACGATTTCTAACTTTAAAAAATCGGGTCGCTCAGCCTTAGCTAGTAATAGCAGGTCATCGACAAAGCGACTCATGCGGTCTAGCTCATCAGTGACTAATTCTATCGTTTCCCGTCGTTCTTGAGGGTCTTCACCCAGCAGTTCCAGATGACCTCGGATAATTGTAATCGGCGTCCGCAGTTCATGACTTGCATCATCAATAAAATCTCGTTGACTAGAAAAGGCTGCTTGCAGTCTTTGGAGCATCTCGTTGAAAGTAATAGTGAGTTCGGCGATTTCGTCTGAACCTTTTACAGGGATGCGTCGCATCAGGTCAGACTCGCTAATCGAACGAGTAGTTTCAGTGAGCAGGCGTAGGGGTGTGAGCACCCTTCCAGCTATTACCCAAGCCAACAACGAGGCTAAAATCGCAACAACGAGCATCACCTGGATAATGACAAAAACCGTCTCAGCTACCTCCCAACTTTCACCAGCAGTAGATTGAAGCACCACGAATACTCCGTGAGTTTTTCCCCTAATTACAGGCTGAGCGAGGTAAATTACAACACCGTCTATGGTGTAGAATTTACCTTGCTCAGCCTTTGTTAGTTGAGCTAAATGCTCTAGTAAATAATAATTTTCTTTGAGCCAGCTCGGTAGTGCTCTCGGGCTAGACTTGTAGATTTTACCGTTCAACAATGTCAAAAGAAATTCATCATCGCTGGGAATATTAGTATTAAGAAATACATTAAAAATGGAACGAACGTCATCTCCAAAAGGTTGATTAGTTTTGGGATTTATTCCCTTAGTCAACTGCTGGAATTCCTTCATTTCTTGAAGCAAAGACCTTTCTATCCGTTTTTCTAGACGAAAAAAGAGAACCTGGCGAATAGCTAGGATAGCTACCGTAGCAGAAAAGACCATCAACACAGCATATCCAACCAGGATATGTGTGCGAAGGCCAAAGAAGATTCTGTGCCATCTGGGAAATTGACTAGTCCGTTTCACTGATTTGTCAGTTAAACATTTTTTAATTATTGAGATTGAAATGACTGAACTTAGCCGAGTTTCTTATTCAGCCAATATTTAAACTGGCTTTTTTTATTTATCTATAGATATATTTTATGATTAAAACCGACACAAAGTATTGACAAGTGCACTCTGTTACCATAAAAATAAATAGCGTGTTCCGAAGCAATGTCTCTGAAAAAGAGAAATAAAAGAGAAATTAAATCCATAAGTTGTGTTACAAATTGTGTTTTCACAAGTAGGTTTGGTGACAAAACTGCAATAAATTTTTGTATCATTCTCAATAGTTTGATTCTCACGGCTTATTTTCAGAATGTAGGGATGTATTCAAAAAGTTAATTTATGACCTGAGATTTTTGGTCATACTAATTAACTTGGTGTGGAAAAGAAAGTAAGCTGCGGAGAAATCTTTAGTCTGCTCAGAGAGTTTTGAAATTTAAGAGTCAAAAGTGTCAGACTTTTCGCTCGTTTACAAAAATAAGGATAAGTGTATGTCTGGGATGCAACTACCAATGCAGAAGATGCCGAGCGTGATAGACAATAACACTGTCTGTCAGCGTATGAAACTATCTCAAAAATTGAGCTTCAAATATATTTGGGGTAATTTGCACTTCTGTGCATAACCGAATAGAGCGAACACAATACCTCCTATAGACAAGAACCAAAAGTTCATTGTCTTTGTGGGCGCTAATTAACTAGAGTATGGATGCGTGTCTATACTTGCAGAAAAGGCTTTGTTGTCTGAATCTTTTCTTGAAAATTTAAGCCTCTAGATCACTGATTCAGTAATCTTCAAATGACAATAAGGATAGGTAGGATAAGTAGGATAGATTACTTCCTTGTCTCCCGGCTTTCTCTTGTCTCACCCATAAAGACAATTCTGAATACTGAATCGACGTTTTAGAAACAGGATGGCAAGTTAAGACGTGCAATTACGTCATTGTTTGACATGCTTGCATTGTTGTTACTTGTATTGCTTCAACTCTGTTGAAAGCTACCAATGTCCATCCTTGCGTTACTACGTGAGCTAAAGTACTAATCCATTTCTATCGCAGATGCTTAATCGTGAGGTTGTGTGGAGTATGTTTGAAAACTTCCTACAATATCTTCTCACCATGACTTTGATGCCCCTCTCCCAAGTTTGGGAGAGGGGGGAATGGTGAGAGTTGCAACAACTGACTTTGTACCGTGCATCCAGCAGGTTCAAGTTAGCTAGCAAAATTGTGTTTGGAAAACAAGGAATTTAGTTTATGGCAATAATCAACGGAACGCCGGACAAGGATACCCTTCAAGGTACTAATAACGCTGATACAATACGAGGCTTTGCGGGTGAAGACGAACTCTCCGGCTTAGGCGGTCCTGACCTGATCCGAGGTGGGGAAGATAAGGACACCATATTTGGTGGAAACGGTGCCGACAGACTATTTGGGGATGCAGGCGAGGACTCACTCTATGGTGAGAACGGTAATGACACCCTCAATGGTGGGACAAGTCCTACTGATGTTCTTGATGGCAAAGACCTCTTGGAAGGTGGTGCTGGCAACGACTGGATATTTGGTGGCTTCGAGGATACTCTGTTGGGCGGAGCTGGTAATGACACTCTGACAATTGAGAATAACCCTGATGGTAAGAGCGAGGTTGATGGTGGGGCAGGCAATGACTCGCTAGTTGGTAGCAACAGCCTAAATGAAGGCGACACCCTTCAGGGCGGTGCTGACAGTGACTTCCTAAATGGTTTAGCTGGGAATGACGTTCTTGAAGGTGATGACACCTTGGGTGCCGCTGGCGCTGATACCCTCGTAGGCGGAGATGGCAATGACACCCTTTACGGTGATGCTGACAGCTTAAGTGCTGGTGCCAATGATTCCCTCGTTGGTGGAGCAGGCGATGACGTTCTCTATGGCTATGGTGGTGATGACATCCTCTCGGGTGGAGACGGTGCTGACACCTTAGATGGTGGAGACGGCAATGATGTCCTTGATGGCGGAGCAGGCCCAAGCACACTGTTGGGCGGTGCTGGCTTAGAGACCATCACTGGTGGAGCTGAAGCTGACTTGATTGATGGTGGAGAAGACAACGACTCCCTCTTTGGTGCAGGTGGTAATGACACCGTCCTCGGCGGTGGTGGCAATGACACCCTTAATGGTCAAGCTGGCGATGACTTTGTCGATGGCGGTACTGGCGTTGATAGAGTTTTGGGTGGGCCTGGAAATGACACTCTTACTGGCGGTGAAGACCTTGAAGACCAAACCGCAGCCGACACGCTGATTGGCGGTGACGGCAGTGATGTATTTGTGTTGATAAACACGGAATTTGTGCCAGAGCCACCAGATCCAGGTGAGCCACCAGTACCTGCTCCTGTAGGCGACATCATCCAAGGCTTCCAGGATGGTGTAGACTTCTTCGAGTATGATTTCGCTTTTGAGACGCTGACGATCTCAGGCAGTGGTAATAATACTTTGATCACAGTTACTGAAACTGGCGAACTGATAGCAACTGTGCTTAACACAAATCCCAGCAATATCACAGAGGCAGATTTTCTCGCCTAAAAAATGGGCAACCAGGCAGTGTACTTGGAAAAATCCGAGTAGAACGCACCTGAAGTTACCCCAAACCTAAATGAGCAGCCCAGCGTCTCCATAACTTGCTGAGCTACTTTTCGGATTGTGTCTCCATTTTAATCTCTTGCTGTCCCAACTAGAGGGACAGCAGGAGATGAATAATCAAAAAGCCATGCGAATTTTATTTTTGCACCCCAATTTCCCTGCCCAATTTCGTCATGTGGCAGCAGCTATTGCCAAAGATAGTAGTAACCAAGTTGTTTTCGGTACTACTCGTCATGAAGGAAGTTTACCTGGTGTCAACAAAGCCTTTTATAAGGCTAAACGAGAAGCTCGACCAGAAACTCACCACTATGTTCGACCTTTGGAGAATGCCGTTCTTCAAGCTCAGGGCGTTTATAGAATGGCAGAACAACTAAAAGCTCGTGGGTTTATCCCAGATGTAGTCTATGGTCATTCGGGTTGGGGTCCAACTCTGTTAATCAAAGATATTTTTCCAAAAGCCAAATTACTGTGCTATTTTGAATGGTTTTACCATGCTCATGGTTCTGATGCGGACTTTGATCCCACCGAATCACTTACTGCTGACGATGAAGCCCGGATTCGCATTAAAAATGCTCCTATCTTAATAGATTTATATAGTTGCGATCGCGGTCTTTCTCCAACTTATTGGCAGCGCCAGCAATTCCCACTAGAGTATCACAATAAGATTACCGTGCTTCATGATGGTATTGACACTGAATTCTTTTGCCCCAAGCCAGGGGCAAAGTTAGTTCTCCCCCGCATCAATCTAGACCTTTCTCACGCAGAAGAACTTGTTACTTATGTAGCACGCGGTATGGAACCTTATCGGGGTTTTCCGCAGTTCATTGAGGCAGTTGCTCTACTTCAGCAGCGACGACCCCAGTGTCATGTAGTAATTGTGGGAGAAAACCGGGTAGCCTATGGCAAGCCTCTGCCTGATGGCAAGAGTTATAAAGAGGTGATGCTGGGAAAATATCCTCTCGACCTCAGCAGAGTTCATTTTACGGGCTGGTTGCCTTATCATGAATATCTGCAAGTTCTCCAGGCTTCCTCTGTACACGTTTATCTCACCCGTCCCTTCGTCTTGTCTTGGTCAATGCTGGAGGTTTTATCCGCAGGTTGCTTGCTGGTAGCTTCTAGAACTCCTCCTGTGACTGAGGTGATCCAAGATGGTGTCAATGGTTTTTTGGTAGACTTCTTTTCACCCCAGGAAATTAGCGATCGCATTGAAGAAGCGCTCAAGCATCGAGACCGAATGGCTTCGATCCGTGTCAAGGCGAGGGAAACAATTCAAAAGCGCTATGACTTGTCGGAGTTATTGCCGCAACATCTGCAATGGATACAGCAGCAAGAAGATAACAGCAACGGCAAATTAGTTTCCCCGTGGGAGGGAACTAAGCTAAAGCCAATAGCCATAACTGAAAAAAACGGTTCAAATGGGAGACATAAAGATGCGGAGAATTCATTAGCAACATCTCCAGCTATCTTACAAATCCATAACCAGACGGTGACAACTCAAGAAATTATTCCCCTGTTAAGTAGGTATCAACTGCTACCAAAACTCAAGCAAGAACTTGTTATTGATGAAGCGATCGCATCTTTTAGCTGCACAAGCGAAGAACAAGCCAAGTGTTGCCAAGACTTTTGCGAACAGCATCAATTGACATCAGAGGCTGAACGTCAAGCTTGGTTGCAGCAGCAGGGTATGAGTGAAACACAATTTTTAGACCTAGCAACCCGGAACCTGAGAATTGAGAAATTTAAACAAGCCACTTGGGGTAGCAAATTAGAATCCTACTTTTACAAACGCAAACAACAACTTGACCAAGTAGTCTATTCCCTACTTCGCACTCAAGATGCAGATGTTGCTCAAGAACTTTACTTCCGCCTTCTAGAGGGTGAACAGTCCTTTCCGGAACTAGCAAGGCAATACTCCCAAGGTTCAGAGGCTCAGACTGGTGGCTTAACAGGCCCAGTAGCATTGAGTACACCCCATCCTAAATTAGCCCGAATTCTTGCTATCAGCCAAGTAGGTCAGCTATCGCCACCAATCCACATCGGAGATTGGTGGGTGATTGTGCGGCTGGAAAAGTTTATACCAGCACAGCTTGACGATACTATGCGGCAACGGTTACTGAACGAACTCTTCTCTTCTTGGTTAAAAGAGCAACTACAACAGCAAGCTTCCACACCACAAGCTGTGGAAGTGCAAAAACCAGCTTAAATTCTGAAACTGCAAACCGATAAAATTTTTGTGAGGAGCTTACCATGCCAGCTTTAGACTTCAGCGAACAAAACTTGGTAGGAAACGACTTTAGCGGTCAAAACCTAAATGGCTCCACTTTTTTCAAAGCCACCCTTACAAATGTCCAATTTGTCAATACAGGGCTAAGAGGCACTAACTTTGAAGAAGCCAAGCTGTACAACGTTAATGCATCTGGTGCTATTTTTGCCCCTAATAATAACTTTCCTCAACCAGCTAATTTCTTCAAGGCGACATTAGAGAATGTCAATCTCAGTGGAGCCAATCTGAGACAGGCTAATCTGTCGCTGATCAACACCAAAGACATCAACCTGTCAAACGCCAACCTGACTAATGCTAACCTGCGGGAAGCCAATCTTAGTGGTGAACAGTCTGAACGCCCGAATCTAGCTGGGGCTAACTTCACGGGAGCCGATTTATTTAAGGCTAAGCTGAAAGCCGCTGACTTAACGGGCGCGAAGCTAGTGAATGCTAACCTAGAAGAAGCTGATCTGGAAGCCACTCTCTTGGTCAACGTCGATGCAACGGGTGCTAACTTCACTAAGAGTAACTTCACAGATGTGACTCTGCAAAACTCTATCTTTGACCTAGCTAATTTCAGTGGTGTTTCTCTAAGTGATGCTCCACTCGAACCAGGTCAGACGAGCAATGTCAGGTTTCGTGGCGCTAATTTAAGCAACTTTCTTGTAGATGATGCCGTTTTGACAGGTGCTGATTTTAGTCCCCATGTCGCTGCCAATGGCACCGTTACGGTAACAAACCTGAGTGGGGCTAAATTTGATGACACCGATCTGAGTGGAGCGAACTTCACGCAAGCCAACGCAGAAGGTATCATCATTAACGGGCCTGCCGTTAACGCAAATTTCACAGATGCTAAGCTAGTTAACGCCGATCTGTCTAAAGGCGATTTCACAAATGCTAACTTCACCAGAACTGACCTAAGTAGTGTGAAGATGACCGACGCGATCGCAGTTGGTGCGAACTTCACAGATGCCAAGCTAGTTAACGCTGACTTGTCTAAAGTCAACTTCACCGATGCTACCTTTTTTGGAGCCGATCTCACTGGTGCGATCGCGGTTGATGCCATTGGTCTAATTGTTGGAGATGCTGGAGACAACATTCTGAATGGGACAGATGGCAACGATAACATCTTTGGTAATGCTGGCAATGACACCCTCACTGGTAATGCAGGTAATGATTATCTCGATGGTGGTGCTGGTAGTGATAGCCTCAATGGTGGTGCCGGACGAGATACCCTGATTGGTGGTACTGGCGCTGATATCCTGCTTGGGGCAGGTGGTAATGATACCCTGATTGGTGGTGGTGGTAACGATACCATGAATGGAGGGGCTGGGAACGACACCTTTATCTTTGCATCAGGCTTCGGTCGCGATCGCATTAATGGTTTTGCGGACGGTGAAGACAAAATTGACCTAACAGCATTTGCAACCAGTTTCGGAGCTTTGACAGTCACTCAAAATGGTGCAAATACGGTGATTTCCAGCTCAACTTTCGGTACAGATACGATTACCCTGGCAAACTTCACTGCCAGCAATGTTGATGCTACCGACTTTATCTTCTAACTTTATTCACATCTTGCAGCAATTGCAACAGCCTGGAGGCAGAGCCTCCAAACCCTCACCTGCCAGGTTCAACCTGGTAACGAGAACTAGAGGCAGAGACTCTTGCAATGGAATAGTCCTATCTTCCAGTTCTCGTAAGGTACATCCCAAGACAAACGTATCTAAACTTAAACCTTTAAACTTTCAGCAATTTTGAAAATCACAAGGTAATAAACATGAGTACAATCATTGGAACCGCAGGTAATGATACCCTTTTAGGAGATGATCTCAATGACTTTATCGATGGTCGGGGCGGCAATGATTCGCTCTTAGGAAACGACGGCGCTGACACTATTCTCGGCGGATTAGGTAATGATTTCCTCAATGGCGAGGATGGCCCTGACTCACTTGATGGCGGAAGTGGTTCTGACACCCTTCTTGGCGATGATGCTGATGACACCCTTTTTGGCGGTGCTGATAATGACTTCCTTTATGGCGATGATGGCAATGACACCCTCTTTGGTCAGGGAGGTTTAGACTTTCTGAGTGGTGACAACGGTAATGATTTCCTTGATGGCGCGGGTGGTGCTGATACCCTCTTTGGTCAAGAAGGCGATGATATTCTCTTAGGTGGGGCTGGAAATGACTCCCTTGGTGGAGTTGTGCTAGACGGCGAAGGCAATATTGTTGATGCCGAGTTTGGCAATGACTCACTTAATGGAGGAGATGGTGCTGACACCATTGACGGCTCCTTTGGCGATGATACCCTCATTGGCGGGGCAGGTCTTGACAGCCTACTTGGTGGGGATGGTAGTGACTTACTCGATGGTGGTGCTGATGCTGACATCCTCTTTGGTCAAGAAGGCGATGACACCCTCATTGGTGGGAATGCTGCTGATAGTTTGATTGGTGGCTTAGGCAATGACAACCTAGATGGTGGTATCGGTAATGACATCCTTAATGGCGAAGATGGCAATGATGTCATCAATGGTGGAGACGGCAACGACTCCCTGATTGGCGGTGCTGGTAGCGATACCCTGACTGGCGGTGCTGGTGCTGATGCCTTTATCTTCAATGACTCCACTGAAGGAATTGATACTATCGCAGATTTTTCCGTGGTTGATGATACCATCTATGTCTCTGCTGCTGGTTTTGGTGGCGGGTTGCAGGCTGGCGTACTTCCTGCTAGCCGATTCCACTTAGGTTCATTGGCGAACGATGCCTCAGATCGATTTATCTACGACAGTAGTATTGGAGTGCTGTACTTTGACGTAGATGGTACAGGTAGTACTTCGCAGGTAGAGATAGCCAGACTAGATAACAATCCTGCGATTACTAGGAATGACATTGTTGTCATCTAGGTATCAGACACTCTGAGAAACTCAGAAGTATTTGATCTCCCCTAACCCCCCTTTTTAAGGGGGGAACTCAACTTTCTTTACCTACCCAGTTTCATTACCTGTACTTTGTAGCGTCAATGCGGATTCTTGTTACTATTGCCCACTTTTTTAATCCTGACAGCAAGGGTAAGCACGCTTCCCAAAGGAAAGATCCCCGACCTCGCCTGTTAGCGTTAAATCAAAGCCTTGCTGCTTTGCATCAGCTGTTTGGTAAATCTCAAACTATTATCAATATTGGGCAGAAGCTGGCTTTTCCTGCGAACCAGCTGCAAGCCAACCATCTGGATATTGTTATTTGTACGACCAAAGATTATCATCTCCTCAATCATTTGCGTTTGCCTGCTCATTTTTATGGGCATTATCCTACTAAAGCAGAACCCTTGCTGTTAGGATTTGAATGCCAAGCGGTGCTGCGGGATTGCTTAGGTCAGTACGATTACTATTGTTTCCTCGAAGATGATTTGATCCTTCACGATCCTTGGTTTTTTATCAAATTAAATTGGTTTACTCAACAAGCAAGCGATCTATGTCTACTCCAGCCTAATCGCTACGAAGTTTCTACTCGCAATTTGAATTGCAAAGCCTATATTGATGGTGATTTAGCGCCACGGGTGACTGCACTTTTTCAAAATGTAAATGAGCAACCAGAACTCAAAGGCAAAATTTTGGGGATGCCCATCACGTTTCGTCGTGCCCTTAATCCCCATGCTGGCTGCTACTTTTTGAATGCCAATCAAATGGCTTATTGGGCTAGCCAGTCTTATTTTCTTGACCGCGATACCAGCTTTGTTAGTCCTTTAGAAAGTGCTGCAACTTTGGGGCTGATGAAGACATTCCGGGTTTATAAAACTGCACCGGAACACGCAAGTTTTTTGGAGATTCAACATTTTGGAACGGGATTTCTCAACTTAATTGGAGAACAGATAGGTTTGGCGGTAAGCTGAGTTCCTGCAAATCGGATTACCGATCGAGAGTGAATTCACATTAGACGTTTAAGTACCTAAACAAAATTAATTACAAATTTTCTATTCTGTTCCCTGTTAAGAGTTCCCTGTTCCCCTACCTCCACCCATAACTTTAATTTTGCCTAACCACTTACTATAATTTTCCACTCCTCATTCTATTTAGCATGACTTATACTAAAAGCACTTTTCAAGAATTTCTCGCCACACTTGAGGGTTTTGACCAATTATCAAGTGAAGTTATCGCAGATTTATCACAACAACTCCAACCTTGGCGCTATCGTCTAGGTCAGAAGATTATCGGCAAAGAAAGAATTTCTGAGCGAGTAATAATTATTTATGAAGGAAAAGCTCGCCTATTGGCATATGATCCCCGTACGCAACAGCCAACCACGTTAAAGTTGCTGCAACCAGGAGCAATTCTCGGCGAGATTAGTTTGTTGCGAGAAGTTGCCTGTGAGATAGCGATCGCTTCTACTGAAGTCACATGTTTAACGTTGAGTGCTGACGAGTATTTGCGCTTACTCTCCTTCCAGCCTTTTGCCGAGATTCGCAAAAACTGCTGCCACTTGGTGGAAATCTTTGATGTCCTTGGTGTGCAAAGAGAAGTGCAAGCTTTAGGCAGTTTAAATCTTAAAGAACTTGCTCAAGATGCTTTGGCAGGAGCGAAAGTAGATTATTTCTATCCAGGGAAAACCCATGTTAGTCAATTGGATCGCGAAAGCATCTGGTTTATCAGTGGCGGCGGAACTGTAAAGAACTTTTCTTGTGGTTCTCGTTTGGAATTCAGAAATCTGCAAGACACGGTTGAGGTTCAGGGGAAAAGTCCGGCACGATTGATTGGTTTGCGTGCGTCGGATTTACAAATACTAAACAACACTAACGCAGAGATAACGGATGAAATTGAAATTCCCTATGCACCTTACGAAGAAGCGTCACCACCACAACGCACTACCGTAAAAAGTAAACAAAAACTCAAAAAGTATCCGTATTCCCACGGTGAAGGACAATTAAATTCAGCGATCGCCTGTTTCCAAATGGTCTCGAAACATTTGGAAATGCCTTTTCGCCGCGAGGTGATTCGCCGTATCTTAACAGAGCAGATGAAACGACAGAGTACGATATCGTTTCAACTATGTGCTTACTTGGCAGAATTGATTGGACTCAAGGCGCAATTAGTAGATATACCTTGCGATCGCATAACGCGCATTCCCACCCCTGCACTGATTCGCTATGGCGAAAGTTATGGTGTTGTTTATGAAGCGAGCGATCGCGTTGTAGTTTTAGGTGTACCATCCCAGGGAATCCAGCGATGGAAACCTGCTGAACTGCTTGCCAAATTAGATGTAGAAGAAAGCAATTATCCGCCTCGGATAAGGGTATTACTACTTTCTCGCACCAAAGCAACACCCCAACAACGCTTTGGTTTGCAATGGTTTCTTCCCTATTTATCACGCTATCGCCGCGTACTTTTAGAAGTCTTTGTTGCTTCCTTCTTCGTGCAATTAGCAGGATTAGCGAATCCACTAGTGATTCAGTTAATTATTGATCAAGTAATTAATAATAATAGTATTAACACCCTGCATATTTTAGGTGCTTTACTATTAGTTGTAGGGTTGTTTGAAGCTATACTGACCACACTACGCACATATTTATTTGTTGACACTACCAATCGCATTGACATGAGTTTGGGGTCGGAAATTATCGACCACTTGCTGCGTCTACCACTGCAATATTTTGAACGCCGACCCGTCGGAGAAATTTCTACTCGCATCAACGAATTAGAACATATCCGCTCTTTTCTCACTGGTACTGCTTTAACAGTCGGGTTAGATGCACTATTTTCGGTGGTTTATATCATCGTGATGGTGATTTACAGCTGGAAATTAACCCTTGTTGGTTTAGCCACTATTCCAGTATTTATCATCATTACTTCTATTGCTTCTCCCACGATCAGAAAACAGTTACGAACCAAAGCCGAACGCAATGCCGAAACTCAATCTTATTTAGTTGAGGTAATGTCGGGAATACAAACAGTCAAAGCTCAAAATATTGAGTTGCGATCGCGCTTTTCTTGGCAAGAGCGTTATGCTCGTTATGTCGCAGCTGGTTTCAAAACGGTAGTCACATCTACCCTCGCTAGTTCTACTAGTAACTTTCTCAATAAACTAAGTAGCTTGTTAATTTTATGGGTAGGAGCTTATTTAGTACTCCAAGGGGAATTAACTTTAGGAGAATTAATCGCCTTTAGAATTATCTCAGGTTACGTCACTAGCCCCATATTGCGTTTGGCTCAACTTTGGCAAAGCTTCCAAGAAACCGCTCTATCTCTAGAGCGTTTAAGTGATATTGTTGATACACCCCAGGAAGCCGAACAAGACCGCTACAACATTCCCTTACCTGCCATTGAAGGAGTAGTGAAATATGAAAATATTTCCTTCCGCTTTAACAGAGGTGGCCCCTTGCAACTTTGCAATATCAATCTCGATTTTCCTAGTGGAAAATTTATCGGAATTGTTGGACAAAGTGGGTCGGGTAAAAGTACGATGATGAAGTTGCTGCTCAGGCTGTACGAACCAGAATCAGGCAGAATTTTAATTGATGGTTACGATATTGCCAAAGTAGAACTTTATTCCCTACGAAGACAAGTTGGAGTAGTTCCTCAAGAGACGCTGTTGTTTGACGGTACAGTGCAAGAAAACATTGCTTTGACAAATCCCGAAGCAACAACAGACGAAATAATTGCAGCTGCAAAAATCGCAGCCGCTCACGAATTTATTATGAACTTGCCAAACGGTTATAATACGCGAGTAGGCGAACGGGGTGCTGGACTTTCTGGCGGACAAAGACAAAGAATTGCCATTGCTCGTTCGGTTTTACAAAGACCAAAGTTATTAGTATTAGACGAAGCAACTAGCGCCTTAGATTACCCCACAGAACGGCAAGTTTGTCTAAATTTAGCAGAAGCATTTAAGGGAAATACAGTATTTTGTATTACCCATCGTCTGAATACTATTTTACATGCAGATATTATTGTTGTAATGGATTCTGGAAGAGTTATAGAACAAGGAAGTCATGATGAATTAATGGCTTTAAAAGGCCATTATTATTACCTATACAACCAACAAGAAGTGAATTTGTGAATGGTTAGTGGTTAGTAGTTAGTGGTTGGTGGGAAAAAACTAACTACTAACTAGTAACTACTAACTACTATCTACTATCTACTAACAATTATCAATCTAAAATCGCTATGAATGGCAATTCTTGTAACGGCAAGCATAGAAACGGAACAAAAATAGATGCACGTGTACTTACATATGAAAAACCAAAAAATTCAGAAGCGCCTTTAATTGACTCAGAAAATCACAAAGAGAATCAAGAATATCAAGATGATAAATTTGAGCAATCCGTTGTGCTACGCCAATCTCCAGTTTGGTCGCGTGCAATTATGCTGAGCATGATCGGGTTAGCTTGTGTTGGAATTGGTTGGGCAAGTTTTGCTAAAATTGAACAAGTAGTTCCAGCAACTGGTCAATTAAAGCCGGAAGGAACTGTTAAAGAAATTCAAGCACCAGTCAGTGGAGTGGTGAAAAAAGTTTATGTTAAAGATGGGCAGCAGGTAAAACCCGATGATTTGCTGCTGATTTTTGATTCCACTGCTACCAATGCTGAATTAAATTCTTTAAACAAAATTCGTGCTGCTTTGATTCAAGAGAATCAGGTTTATCGTCGATTAATAGACGCAGATTCTACTGAAATCAGTGAAATTGAATTATTAGAACGAGAAAAATTGTCAAGGGAAGCTGCTTTTTTGCTAAAAAGTCGGGCAGCTTTAATTGCAGAAAATAAGTTATTGCGAACAGAATTAAAAAACTCTGGCTCTAGTGCGACAGACTTAGGAATTGACGAGCAAGAACGTTTACAAACAGCCAAAAAAGAATTAGATTCTCGCTCTGCTGCGGCACAATTGGAGATTGAACAAATTAAGAAAAAACTTGCTCAAAATCAAGTTAAACTTAATGATGCAAAAGCAAGTTTAGATATAGAGGATAAGATTTTCGGTAAACTTAAAACTTTATCAGAAGAAGGTGCGATCGCAGAACTTCAATATCTCCAACAGCAAAAAAAGGTGCAAAACCTCACAGCACAAGTAGCAGAATTAGTTGAGGAACAGCAACGCCTACAGTTTGATATTGAGCAAGGACAGCAGGAATTGAAAAATACGGTTGCTGGTTCTAATAAAAAAGTACTGGCTCAGATAGCTGATAATAAAAAGCGCATTGCCGAGATTGACAGCCAATTAACTAAAATTATGCTCGACAATGAAAAACAATTGGCAGACGTCAACAGTAAAATTTCGCAAGCAGAAACAAACGTCAAATATCAGGAACTCCGTGCTCCTGTAGCCGGAGTTGTTTTTGATTTGCAAGCGAAAAATTCTGGATTTGTGGCAAAGGGCAGTGAAGAATTACTCAAAATTGTCCCAAGCGATAAATTTATTGCTGAAGCTTTCATCACCAATAAAGATATTGGTTTCGTGCGGAAAGGAATGAAGGTAGATGTCAGAATTGACTCCTTTCCTTTTAGCGAATTTGGTGATATCAAAGGAGAAGTGATTTCGGTAGGTTCGGATGCATTACCACCAACTGAAACACATCCATACTATCGTTTTCCGGCAACAATTCGCTTGAATAAACAATCACTAAGTGTGAAAGGTAAAAGCATTTCTTTACAATCAGGAATGTCTATTTCTGCTAATATTAAGATACGCGAAGAACGCAGAGTAATTAGTATTTTCACTGAACTGTTTACCAAGCAAGTTGAGAGTCTTAAACAGGTGCGTTAATGATTGTAGAATTAAGAGGATGCATGAAAATACCGAGTCATTAATCATAGTTACTTGAGTTTCATCGCATCCAACTAATCAATTTGGAGACAATTATACTCTGATTTTGATTGATAGATTGATGCAGATTCATCAGTTCAAAAAGTCTATTTTGGAACATTGATACATCCAGAATTTCCACTCAAGCTGTTGAAAAGAAGCGCCTGCTGATACAACGACAGAAGTATCTGCTGATACACTTGCGTATGACAAATTAGCTTCTGAACCAGAAGCTTGGGAGTTTGTCTACAAGGATGCGATTTCAGAAGCCAAGAACATAATTTCAACCCCGAAAATTGATACCCCGACCGAGTCTGCACTTACAGAGAAAGAATATTACAATCTCTCCCTTGTCTCCTAGTATTCGACCAAATTCAAATTAGTGGGGTTATAGGTGGTCAGATTCCTGACTTCTTCAAGAAGTCAGGAATCTTGCAACCGAAGCTCCTGCCTTAGTGAGAAGACTAACCTCCCCAATAACCCGCATACTTGTAATATTCTTCCAGTGAAAATGTGGACGTGGTTGAAGCTGAGATAATATTGATACCACCATTGATGGCTGCAGCTTCTTCATCACTCACATCTTCCCATTCTACCAGTTCTTGCTCATTTGGAGTAGTCTTGATTTTTCCGGTGGGGAGCAAATCTTTGATTTCGAGGTTAAATTTCATTTAACTTCCCTCCTAATATTATTTGAGGCTGAACCAGCCTGATTATGCTGGTTGAGATTGGCATCATATCCTGTAGTTTAGGTAAAACATAGTGACAAAATTGTGACACTATCGGAGGAATTTTCTTCCCACTGCGATCGCCACCTAACTAAAAATGCAAACAGGGCATTAACATTACCCCAGATTTTAAATATCGTCAAAGAAATTTATGGCACAATTCACAAGCAAATATACTAGGGACTTAAAATGGCAAAATAAGGTAAATTCAGTGTTTAATTTAATGCTTCATCACCATTCGCAAGATTGCATTCATGGCTGTGCCTTGAACAGTGAAGGCAGTCAATTCTCTGAGCAGAAAGTTCGCATACTGGGGACGGCGTTAGTACTAGTTCTCTGCTTTGCCGGTTCAGAACTAGCGATTGGCTATTTCTGTCATAGTGTGGCTCTACAAGCTGAATCCGGTCATATGATCTCAGATAGTTTCGCGCTGAGTCTATCGATGGTGGCGAGTTGGATTGCTCAACGCCGATCCAAGGATCGCGCTAACTTGGGCGATCGGCGAGTAGAAGTGTTGGCAGCATTATTCAATAGCATTGGGCTAGTAGCGATCGCAATTTGGATTGGCATCGAAGCGATCGCATCTTTGCAATCTCCCCCTGCTGATATCCTGAGTTTACCTATGTTAATTACTGCTGGTATCGGACTAGGGGTGAATGGTGTGAATGTAGTTCTGTTGCACGATAGCAGTCACCATGACTTGAATATGCGGGGAGCTTTTCTGCATGTAATAGCAGATTTAATTAGTTCAGTTGGGTTGATTTTGGCAGCGATCGCTGTGTGGCGAATGCACTGGTTATGGGCTGACGGCGCAATTAGTTTATTTGTGTCAGCATTGATTATCCTGAGTGCAATTCCTTTAATAGTGCAAAGTCTAAATCTTTTGGGGAAAAAGCCACCCAGTAATTTAAATGTTATGTGAGGTGATCGCCCAACCATTCCTAAAGCCCGACGGGAGAATAGTTGAGAAAACGTTTCTTTGGTTGACCGTCAGTTTTAAGAATGACTCTCACGCTCAGTAACTTCGGCCTGCTCTGGCTTTCGGGCTGCTGTTGCTTCCTCCTGGAGTTTAGCGGTTTCCTCTTGGAGTATTGTAGTGCTCCGGATCATAAAGTCAAGGACGACAGCAAGCTCTTGGTCGCTGTAGCGCGAGTAAAGTTCAGCCATCGCTTGTGAAAACGAGTCGAACAGGGGAGCGATGGCAAGATCGGCTCTCTCTTCTAGTGGTTGGATAAGCACGCGCCGTCGGTCGTTCGAGACTTTCTCACGCCTTACAAAGCCTACTTTTTCCAGCCGATCGATGACGCCGGTGATCGCGCCTGTGGTGAGACCGGTGAGTTCGGCGAGTTGTCCGGCGGTGATAGGTCCTGTCCTAATTAGGATGTCCAGGGCTTTGTGGTCTGTGGTACTCAGCCCTACCCGTTGCGCGATCGCAGAGTGAAACATCACCGTCCGCGTGCTAAGTTTGCGCCCCGCCTGACTGAGAGCGTCGATCAGCTCAGCACGTTTTGATTGACTGCTTGACATACCTCATACCTCCACTTCAGTTTAAGAATATTTACATCCTAATTAACTTACTAACTAAAATATTTGTTAGGTTAGACATACAAATACTAAGAATCCATAACACTAAGATTCTATCCTCGACAAAAGAAAATCACATAGAGGTGTAATCTAATGTCATTACCTTTAACCTCGAACTCGGCTGAGGAGGCTGCAATTCGTCAAACCGTGCAGAAGATGCAGGACGGTCATAATACAAGAAACGGTACTCTGTTCGCCTCCGCTTTTGCCGCAGAGCATGACTACATTGTCATCGACGGTACATTTTTACCAAACATCACACGGCAAGACAATGCTCGCTCTCACCAGGCACTTTATGATGGCGATCGCAGTTCTTTGGGAGGAAATCTTGGAGAAGTGACTATGCAACTAGACGTTGCCAAAACTCGCTTCCTCACACCAAAGCTTGCAGTTGTGCATATTCAAGGCCAAGCTGGTCTAACAGATCAGCCAGACAAACGGGCAAAGAACATCATCTCCACAGTTATGCAGAAACGAGCTGATGACTGGGAAATTGTGGCATTCCACAACGCACCTATACAAAAGCAGGAAGAGGACGACTTCGGCTTTGTGATTGACCTTGAGGGCTTCGAGGGCAAAAATCTACATAACGATAGAGAAAAAGAATAAAGTCAGATATTCTTTAAAAAGGTTAGCCAATGAAAGACTTAAACATTACCTCTAAATTAACGATCGCCGCTATCTGGGTTAGTGCAATTCCCATGATGGCGATCGCCGGCGTCTTTGGTTCTGGCAATCCTGTTGCTATGGCTGCTCCTCCAATTGCTGCTGGTGCGAGTACAGTCGTTTTAGTCAACAGTTCCAAAGGCAAACAGGAGAAGCAGCTACCAGATCAAGCAGAACGCATGAAAGTGCTGGAAACCCGGCTAGAAAACTTGGAAGAGATCGTAACTAAAGACGAATATTTATTACCGAGGCAACCATAGATGCGGGAATAATATCATGTCCGTTTGAACACCGATCGTATCTTTAAAAAGTAAAAAGTAAAAAGTAAAAAGATAATCCCCATAAATAAATTTAGGGAAAATAATCACGGACGTATTGTTTCTTGCACTGCGTGTCTCGAAACAAATCTTTTTATTTATTTCCATAAATAAATAATGGTGCTTAAACCATTTTTGTTTTTCTTTATGAATGCTTTTTAACTTTTTACTTTTGCCTTATTTGGTGAAGGTCGGTAATCGGTAATGGGGAAGAAAAATTAGATCGCACTTCCAAAATCAGCTTTCGTTACTAACATCAAGACATTTGTTGATGAAAGTCTTGACGTTTCTTGTTAGCGTGAACCTATCCATAGATAACATCAAGACATTTGCTACGAACGTCTTGACGTTGCTTATTAATATTCAGATATTGGTTACTAACGTTAAAGCTGTGGTCACAAACGTTAAAGCGATCGCGACAAACTTTGTCAGGTGGTGCGTGATAGCAAAGCCGTAACGCACGCTACTTAAGATTTACTTTGTGTCTTTGTGCCTTTGTGGTTCAAAAACAAATTTTATTAACCACCAAGACACTAAGACACCAAGTAACCGATCGCCGCTCGCTGTTTTAGAGGTATATTAAATCACGCTGAAGACAGAAATTGTGATTGTGTTAGCTTGCACTCCAATTAAAGAAGCTAACAAATCACCAGTATTTGTCACAGTGATGAGCGTGTTATTTGCATCTGTGCCAGTACCTTGGGTAATTGTTATGTCTGCAAACCTTAAGCCACTTAACTCGATTCGGTCTTGACTGACTGTAAAGTTTTCAATCCGATCAAATCCTTCGCCAGAGGCTAGGACAAACGCATCCCGACCACTGCCACTGAATACTGTATCGAAGCCCAAACCAGACTCGATTTTATTATTGCCAGCTTCAGCAAAAATTACATCATCACCATCGTCAGCATAGATTTTATCGTTGCCTTGACCAGCATAGATAATATCATTGCCATCACCACCGTAAAGTTTGTCGTTACCTGCATCGCCATAAAGCTTATCGTTACCAGCCAAGCCTTTGAGAGTGTCATTTTTTGCTAAACCCTGGATGCGATCGCTCTTAGCTGTTCCCACAAGATTATCATTGCCTGCTGTGCCAAGTATCTCGTTATACAGTTCAGGTAAGGTGAAGCTTGCCATCACCGGATCGTGGTCGCTGACTTGATTGGCAAACTCAGCATTGATATGTACAACATCAAATTCAGACCGATTGACGAGATGATCGCTTACCAAAATGTGGTCAAGTACCTGGGAGTTACCTTCAAAGACGTAGGTGTATTGCTCGTTAAGTGGTAGGGTATCAATTAGGTTCGTGAGGACATTACCCTTCAAAGTTGCGATCGGGTTGGAAAATTGGAAGTCGTTGAGGTCGCCCATGACAACGACATTGGCATTAGGATCTGCTGCCAAAACGCTGTCTACAAAATTATTTACAATCTGGGCTTGCTGAATTCGCTGCGCTTCAGAATTGAGTGTTGGCGGTTGGAAGCGTCCGAACAAGGGTTGGTCGCCGCCTTTGGAATTGAAGTGATTGCCCACCACAAACACTTTATTGCCATTAAACACAAACTCGCCAACCACAGGCTTACGGCTATCCTCGAAAGCATCACCATCTGAGAGATCGGTGTCAATGAGGCGGCCAGGACTAGCAGAAAGTTCGGGGCCAGAGTCACCATTGCTTACAGTTGTATTCGTTGTGGATGTACCACCCGGACGGTCTACAAAGTCAACACGGTCAGGGTTAAATAGGAAACCAACGCGAATATTGCCGCCTGGTTGACCGCCGTCTTGGTCGTCTACTGGGTCAATTTGACGATATTCGTAAGTAGGGCCACCTGCTTGTGCGATCGCATTTATTAAGGTTTGGTAGGTAAGGCTAGCATCGACAACAGAGTCATTGGTAGGGCCGTTGTTATCTTGCACCTCTTCTAAACTGACAATATCTGGTGAATTGAGATTGTTGACAATGGCGCTGGCGAGGCGAGTAAATTTATCACTACCATCACCAGGGTCAAGGTTTTCGACGTTGAAGGTTGCAACAGTTAGCTTGTCTTCACTACCTGTGAGAGTTGTTGTCTCTTGAGTTAGGCCACCAGAGGTGACGTTTGGCAGAGGCGCAGTATTTAGTAACTTAAAGTTACCAAAGCTGTAGTCAATTACACCTGTAACTGAGCCATTGAAACTGTCGCCGACATTCACCTGTGGCTCATTGGGAATGATGGCATCATCAATAATAATGCGCTCTGGATTGAAATCGTCAGGCTGGATAACAATGCCGCCGCGAGTCGTGCGGACGCCTGCATTGACACCATTGTCAGCTAGAACAGGGATTTCACCAAAATCATTGGTAGGCCCTACTGCCACTCCATTATTAACCTGTACCAGCATTCCTTCTACACTTTCGTAAAAGTCAATGCCATCTTGGGCTGGGTCAAAACTGCCACTAGTTTCTACACTACCATTAGCATCGTCTTCGATCGCGGTTGTTGGGATTGTCCGCCCACCGTTGTCTAGAATTGTAGCTGTAGGTAAGGAGTTGCCGCTTGACAGTACAGTGATAGTTGGGTTACTGCCAATTTGCGTGATCGAAAGATTGTTGCTATCGCTACCACCAGGACGAAACTCACTGACCGTACCGCTGACTAAAACCGAGTCACCAACACTTATCGTGGGTGCAGAGGAGGTAAAGACAAAAATTCCTTCGGAAGTGGCATCACTATTATCAGGATTCGGATCTTGTAAATAAAAGCCATTAGAACGCAGCGCCGTGACAATACCGGGAACACTGGAAACTGTTTGACCAACCAGGGGTGAAACGTGGCTGGCACCTTGAATATCACGAATGCGGATAGTCCCGGGAGTGGTTTCATCATCTGTTACTGTAACGGTAGTTGTGCCGTTAGTAAACCCAGATGCAGAAGCGGTGAAGGTGACAGTTTGCGAACCATCAGCGATCGCATCATCAACAGCAGCAATATCAAATGTTACTGAAGATTCCCCAGCGGGAATTTCCACTGTTGTGGGAACAGTCGCCTCGCTAGTATCGCTGCTAGCTAAGGTGACGGTGAGTGCGCTGGCTGTGCTGACTGTGCGGGTGAGTGTGCCAATCGCAGCATTATTTCCTGCTGCTTCCAAGAAGCTAGTAGGAGAAACACTTAAACTCAGCGAGGGCGTTTCACCACCATTTGTTGCATATGTTCCCAGGTCGTCAAATGTATCTATGGCGTAACCATCCCATTCAACGCTGGGGTCAAAAACATCAGAGGGGTTGGTATCGCCATTTGTAACACTAAGTTTGCGGCGCAAGGTGTTGTCTGCTGTACTAGTTAATCCACTTCCCCACTCAGTACCCGGATCAAAGCCAATTTGACCAATAGAATCAACAATCGTGCCATTTACACCGCCTTTACGCAGGACGATCGCATCATCACCATTGAGCCATCCCGAGCCATTCGTTTGATCTGCTTGAGTAAGAATCACTTCATTAGCACTACTTTGGGCAATTACGAAAACATCCTCATCTGCGACTGTACCAGTTAGATTAATTGTCAGACCAGGAGAATTGTTGCCGTTGAAATACATCTGGATGATGTAGCCTTCTAGACTCAAGTCGATGGCAGCACCAGTACCGTTGTAAATTTCCAGCGCTTTATTGTTACTGCTTCCCTCAATATATTCCGAGAACAACAAATCTGCCATTAATGCCTCCAAGTTCAGTAGAAGTCAAATTAGAAACTCTTTTTTGTCTCTTCTGACTTCATAAATCTCATTGGAAGTTTAAGAAAAAATTATTGTTTGCTTAATTTTGCGTAGTTTCACAGTGCGCGGACGTTGTGAGTAGGGAGCCAAAGCCTCCGAGATGTAAGTTCAATAAAGATTAGATAAAGAATTAGTTGCAAAAATGAAGAAAATCCAAGAATATCTGCTTTTTAACTTTTATTTACCTTTTTTTAATCAAAAAATAACATTACACACGTAAAGTCACTATTGTAGTTTAGTTGACAAACTCGTCAGGTGGCATTGTTAACTTTCAATCACCATAAAAATACTGTCATTAGAAACTCATGACAACTTCAATTAAACTTTCGCCAATTGGCAGATATACAACGGGTATCTTTGACGAGGGAGCAGCCGAAATTCCAGCTTACGATCCAACTTCGCAACGCCTGTTTGTAGTTAACGCTGAAAATGTAACAGTCGATGTGTTGGATTTGAGTGAACCCAGCAATCCGACTAAGCTATTTGCTATCGACGCTTCAGCTTTTGGTGGTAGCGCCAATAGTGTTGCCATCAAAAATGGTATCGTAGCGATCGCGATCAAAAACAACAACACACAGGAACCAGGCAAAGTCGTTTTCACCGACACTGATGGCAACTTTTTGAATGCTGTCACTGTTGGGGCATTGCCTGATATGTTAACCTTCACTCCCGACGGTAAGAAAGTGTTAGTTGCGAATGAAGGGGAACCCGACGACGACTACACTATTGACCCAGAAGGTTCTGTAAGCATTATCGACATTTCCTCTGGAGTAGAGAACCTCACCGAAGACAATGTTACCACTGCTGACTTTAAAGCATTTAATCACCAACTTCATGAGTTGAAAAATGCAGGTGTTCGCATTTTTGGGCCGAATGCTTCTGTTGCTCAGGATCTAGAGCCAGAATATATCACGATTTCCCCAGATTCTCAAACTGCCTGGGTAGCATTGCAAGAAAATAACGCCTTGGCAGTAGTTGACATAGAAAGCGGTACTGTTACTGATATTTTGCCCCTCGGCTTCAAAGACCATAGTCTTTACGCCTCTTCGCTACAAAGTTATGAGTTGTCTGGAGATAATATTGTAGGGTCAGGGCTGACTAACGAAAATCTTGTCGATCCGAAATCCAATGCTTTTGATGCCAGCGATCGCGATGAAGAGATTAACATCCGTAACTGGCCTGTCAAAGGTATTTATCAACCTGATGCGATCGCCACTTTTGCAATTGCTGGTGAAAATTACATTATTACCGCCAATGAAGGCGATTCCCGTGATTATGACGCTTTTAGCGAAGAGGTGCGAGTCAAAGATTTGACACTAGACCCTGAAGCTTTCCCGGTTGCAGAGGCACTGCAAGCAGATGCAACGTTAGGACGCCTGTTGGTAACTAATACTTTAGGCGATACGGATGGCGACGGGGATTTTGATGAACTTTACAGCTTTGGGGGTCGTTCCTTCGCCATCTGGGACAGTCAGGGAAACCTCGTTTACGATAGCGGTGATGAATTTGAACGGCTTACGGCTCAACTATTACCCAAAGATTTCAACTCTAACAACGATAGTAACAACTCCTTTGATAGCCGCAGTGACGATAAAGGCCCGGAACCAGAGGGAGTGGTGACAGGAGTTATTGGCGATCGCACATACGCATTTATCGGTCTAGAGCGAGTTGGCGGAGTCATGGTCTATGATATCACCCAACCAACTCACCCCAGCTTTGTTCAATATATTAACCCCCGCGACTTCAGCGTTGAGTTTGATGTTGACGAAGAAGGAGACCCCACCCCCACACCAGAACAGTTAGCAGCAGTAGGCGACCTCGGGCCAGAAGGATTAACTTTCATCTCTGCGGAGGATAGTCCTAACGGTCAACCTTTGCTGGTTGTTGCCAATGAAGTTAGCGGTTCAACGACAGTTTACGAGGTTAAGGTTCCAGCACCATCAACCTCTGCTTTCACACTCCAGCTGTTGCACGCCGCCGATCAAGAAGCAGGTGTTCCAGCTTTAGAGGATGCGCCCAACTTTTCCGCAGTTCTCAACGCCCTTAAAAATCAGGACGCTGACAGTGATGGCAACCCCGATTATCCTAACACCTTAGTACTTTCATCAGGAGATGCCTATATTCCCAGCCCGTTCTTCTTTGCCAGTGAAACGGCTTTTGGCGGTCAGGGTCGAGGAGATATTTTAATTCAAAACGAACTGGGCTTTGATGCGATCGCTTTTGGCAACCACGAATTTGACCTAGGTACTGGCACAGTTGCAGATTTAATCAAAGCTGACGAAGATTACCCTGGAACTAATTTTCCCTATCTCAGCGCCAACTTAGACTTCAGTACTGATGAAGATCTGGCAGCATTAGTCACTGAAGACGGACAAGAAGCCAGTGAAATTCCCAACAGTATTGCTGGCAACACTATCATTACCGTAAATGGTGAAAAGATTGGTGTTGTCGGTGCTACAACTCCCACACTGCGGACAATTTCCTCTCCCGGTGGTGTAACCGTACTACCAGAAGACTTTGATGATAGCGATCCGGCTGATGTTGCAGCACTCGCAGCAGAAATTCAAACTTCTGTTGATGAGCTTTTGACTAACAACCCAGAAATTAACAAAGTAGTTTTGCTAGCTCATATGCAACAAATTAGCATAGAGCAACAGCTAGCAGAGTTACTGACTGGGGTAGATATCATCGTCGCCGGTGGTTCCAACACCTTGCTAGCCGATGAGAGCGATCGCCTGCGAGTTGGAGACGAAGTAGAAGGCCCTTACCCGATTCTAAAGACAGCTGCTGATGGTAATCCTGTGGCTGTGGTCAACACCGATGGTAACTATAAATATGTCGGTCGTCTGGTTGTTGACTTTGACGAAAACGGAGTGATTATTCCCGATAGCGTTGACCCCAATATCAGTGGTGCTTACGCTACCGACGAGGAAGGAGTTGTAGCTGTTGATGGTACTCCTGACACAGAAATAGTGGAAATCACGGATACTCTTGAGGAAGTGATAGTTGCCCAAGACGGGAATATTTTCGGTAAAACAAGTGTCTTTCTCAACGGTACGCGCGGCGATGTTCGTACCCAAGAAACGAATTTAGGTAACTTAACAGCCGATGCTAACTTAGCAGTTGCCCAGCAAATCGATCCTGATGCAGTTATCTCCATTAAAAATGGTGGTGGTATCCGTGATAACATTGGTGTGTTTACCTTTCCTCCTGGTTCGACCAACCCCGAAGATGCAATTAAAGCTCCCACCGAAGCTAACCCCATCGCAGGTAAAGAAGAGGGAGATATTTCCCAACTCGACATTGCTAATGCCCTGCGTTTCAATAATGAATTAACACTAGTAACCCTAACCGCAGAAGAACTCTTAGGGGTAATTGAGCATGGCGTAGCGGCGACAGAGGAAGGAGCAACACCCGGACGCTTCCCACAAGTATCGGGATTGGCGTTTAGCTTTGATCCTGATTTGCCAGCAGGCGATCGCGTCCAGTCTCTGGCAGTGCAAGATCGAGAAGGCAACATTCTTGATGTTGTCGTTGAAAATGGTGAGTTAGTCGGCGATTCCACTCGTACCTTCCGCACCGTTACCCTCAACTTCTTAGCAAACGGAGGCGATGGCTATACCTTCCCCGACACAGAACGGTTAGATTTGGTAACAGAAGATACAGACAATCCCGACCCCAGTACGCGCACAGGTGCAGCAACCTTTGCACCGGACTACTCCGAACAAGATGCTTTCGCAGAATATCTAGCCGCTAACTTTAGCGAAGTTCCATTTGATCTGGAAGATGTTTCTCCAGAGGAAGATACGCGCATCCAAAATCTTGACTTCCGTACTGATACCGTATTAGAGAATCCATCATCTGGTAATGGCAATACTTCTGAGGAAAATATTGTCTTCAACGATGGCGCTGGTAATGCTCTCATTGTCGGTAATGACAGCAACAACCAATTGATTGGTACAGAAGGCAACGATTTACTTTGGGCTGGTGCTGGCGACGATTCGCTACGCGGCGGTCTGGGAAATGATATTCTCTTTGGAGGAAGCGATCGCGATACCTTTGTTTTAGCAGAAGGTGAAGGTTCCGACACCATTGTTGACTTCAACATCAGTGAAGATTTCATTGGTCTTACAGGCGGCTTGAGCTTCGGGCAAATATCTATCACCCAATCTGGTAACAATACAATCATTGGGATTGAAAACGAAACTTTAGCCCTTCTCAACGGCGTCAATGCCAATCTTCTGCAACAATCTGCCTTCACTATCGTTTAGCAATAGTCTGAGAATACTTGGTGTCTTTGTGCCTTGGTGGTTAAAAAATCTTGAACCACGAAGACACTAAGACACAAAGAGCTTTAGTGCCAAATACAATCTTCCTCGCGTTACACCAATTAAAAGCCCTCAGGTAGATTTTCACTCTTTTATTTTTGGCTATCATCAGCTACGACTGACGAGCGAGTAGAGGGATGAACGCAGAGATATCAAGTGCCTGGGAAAAGGTTCAGGCGATGGTTAATGGTTTTTTTGTCCTGCTGCCAAACATTGTTTTAGCGTTAATTGTTTTTGCCGTCTTTTTCTTTGTTGCTAGGACAATTAAGCAGTTAGTGAAGCGATTAACTCGTAACCGTCGCCATGCTCGCAATTTGGGAATGGTGTTGGGACGGTTGGCGCAGGGTGCGACAGTTTTATTAGGTCTGTTTGTCTCCCTGACGATTGTGATACCTACCCTGAGAGCGGGTGATTTGGTGCAGCTATTGGGAATTAGTGGGGTGGCGATTGGTTTTGCTTTTCGCGACATTCTGCAAAACTTCCTAGCAGGGATTTTGATTTTGCTGACAGAACCGTTTCAAATTGATGACCAGATAGTATTTAAGAATTTTGAAGGAACGGTTGAAAACATCGAGACACGGGCAACTACAATTAGAACCTACGACGGTCGGCGGATTGTGATTCCTAACTCAGAATTATTCACAAATTCTGTGCAAGTAAATACTGCGTTCGATCATCGTCGCATCGAGTACGATGTTGGTATTGGCTACGGGGATGATATTGATCGAGCCAAGCAGTTAATTCTGGAAGCGATGCACGAAACAGAAGGAGTCTTGGCAGAACCTGCCCCAGATGCACTGGTAATGGAATTAGCAGAGAGTACCGTAAATATCCGCGCTCGTTGGTGGATTCAACCACCGCGACGTGCTGATGCGTTGGATGCGCGAGATCGGGTTTTGACTAACATTAAGAAGAAACTGATGGCTAACGGTATTGACTTGCCTTTCCCCACACAGCAAATTCTCTTCCACGACCAAACGGAAGAGACGGATGGCGATCGCACTCGTCAACGCGAAGGCTGGCCTGCTGGTCGGGGTGAAGTGCCGAAACCTCGCAGCATCAGTGGTTCGCTCAGAAAACTCGCTGAAATGCGATCGCAAAACAACGGCTCATCTACTCCCGGCGAACTATGAATAACATCAAGCTGAGCAAGCTTTGGGACTCGCTCCATTCTAGCTACTGGTTCGTCCCAACAATTATGGCAGCGATCGCCATCGCCTTGGCGTTGGCAATGTTGACTCTTGATCGAGCTGGCTATTACGGGCCATTTGAAGAGTGGGGCTGGATTTACACTGGTGGGCCGGATGGTGCGCGTGGTCTGCTCTCAGCCGTTGCTGGTTCGCTTATCAGCGTTACTGCTACAGCTTTTTCAATTACAATCGTTGCCCTCCAACTCGCTTCTTCCAATTTCGGCCCTCGCCTGCTCCGTAATTTTATGCAGGACACGGGTAATCAGGTAGTTTTAGGTACATTTATAGCTACTTTTATTTATTCCTTGCTGGTACTGCGGACAGTTCGGGGAGAAGATGGACAAGACGAATTTGTACCGCAGATATCGGTGACAATCGGCATTTTGTTGGCGCTGATCAGCATCGCCGTACTAATTTACTTTATCGATCACGCTTCGACAATCATTCAGGCATCGCATGTTATTTCTGAAGTTAGTACCGATTTAGACCGTACGATTGAACGGCTATTTCCCGAAAGAATCGGGCGCAGTTTACCGGAACGCAAACGCCAGGTTGCGGAAATTCCTCTTAATTTTGACTCAGAAGCTCACCCTATCACAGCTACTGGTAAGGGGTATGTGCAAGCAATTGATGACGAAAAATTGATTAAGTTTGCTAGTAAACACAATCTGCTTGTGCGCGTCAAGTCTCGACCAGGCAAGTTTGTTTTTCCAGGCAGCGTTTTGGCTATGGTTTGGCCTGAGGAATCTGCGAATCAACAGACGCGCCGTGTAGAGACGCGCCATGGCGCGTCTCTACACAAAGAAATTAATGATGCCTTTATTCTTGGTAGAGAACGCACTGAACAGCAAGATGTAGAGTTTCCCATCAATCAATTAGTTGAGATCGCCCTCCGTGCCATTTCTCCTGGGATTAACGATCCATTCACCGCCATTAGGTGTATTGACCAGCTTAGTGCTGGACTTTCCCGCTTAGCCCAAAGGGATTTTCCCTCTCCCTATCGCTATGATGACAATAACAAGTTGCGTATAATTGCTGAGCCAGTGATGTATGCAGATTTAGTTGATGCTGCCTTTAACCAAATTCGCCAATACAGCACAAAAGATGTAGCAGTGACAATTCGCTTGCTGGAAGCGATCGCTCAAATAGCTCCTTACGCCAGCTCTTCTAAAGACAGGGCAGCCTTACGCCGCCATGCAGAAATGATATTGCGAGGTAGCCAAGCAGCGTTATCGGAAGAACAAGACCGCAACGATGTGCAAGAGCGGTATCACCGAGTCATTAAAGCTTTAGGTCAGGATTGAAGGGGACTGGGGAACTCACCGGCCCCCACGACCGCTCTTAGTGGGGATTAGGGATAGGGAATAAGTAATTTCCCGATCCCCAATACCCAATGCCGAGTAGGGATTCTCCTGCGTCCGGCATTTAAGGGCGCTTCCCCCACCTTTAACAAGGATGGGGTATCTAATACCGCGACCTGTTGAGAGATGAATTTGTATCCTGAGAAGGATGTTTTAAATATTACACTATGGCATTAAATGGTAATTACACTAAAATTTTCTAGAAGTTATTAGTCTTAGAGGAAGCATGCCCCACGTATTATTAGTCGACGATGAAGAAGCTTTGCGAGAAAGCCTTTCTTACACCTTGCAAAAAGAAGGCTATACCGTCACAACAGCAGCAGATGGTCACAGTGCAATCAAACATTTTCACAAGCAAGTACCAGACGTAATATTATTAGACTTGATGCTGCCAGAGGTTGACGGCATGGAAGTTTGTTGGCGGATTCGCGCTTTTTCTGACGTGCCAATTGTGATGCTGACTGCTAAAGACCAAGACATAGACAAAATTTGGGGGTTAGAGGCAGGAGCAGATGATTATGTCACAAAACCATTCAATACTCGCGAACTATTGGCACGCATTAAAGCAGTGCTGCGCCGTCGTGCAGAAAAGCAATCTTAATTGATGATGGGTTGGTTACCAAAAATTAAGTGGAATTCCATTCACACCAAGCTCTTAGCTACTTACCTGCTGCTGACAACCTTGGGAACCTCGCTCATGGCAGGATACATCCTTTGGTCATTCTATGCTTATTTCATGAAAGCGAGGCAGGCAGAAATGCACAATTGGAGTACTGCGATCGCTGAGAGTGTCGCTGATTCGTTGGAGGAAAATAAGCGCGAACGAGTAGAGCTACTCATGCAGCGCTACGGTGCAGCTGAGACCATTACAATACGTGTTTTTAATAGCAAAGGTCAACTTATCGCTACATCTAACCCTCAGCAAGACCGACAAGTGAAGAACTGGCTAGCAGTACCTGGAGTAAGTGCAGCCCTAGAAAAACGAGAAGTGCAAGGTTTGGCAAAGGGAGTTTTGTCTAACGATGACAGGCTGTTTATTGCTCAGCCGATCGTGCGTAACGGTCAGTTACTGGGTGCATTGCGAATGTCTATCACCCTGCAACAATTTCAACGCCAGTTCGCCATAGTCATTTGGACAGTGCTGGGAACGTTGGTCTTTACAATTTTACTGTGTACTTTGATTAGCGAGTGGCTGGCACGCAGCCTCTCCCGTCCAATTCAGACTATGAAAAACTTTGCGATTCGCCTAGGTAGCGGTCATTTTGGCGATAAGCTGCACATTCGCCAAAGCAACGAGTTGGATCAGTTAGCACTAGAACTTAATCGTATGAGTGAACGCTTGGCTTCACTCGACCAAGAACGACGGGCATTTCTAGCAAACGTCTCTCACGAACTCCGCACTCCCATCAGTAATGTCTTGGTGACGGTTGAAGCCCTCCGTGGTGGAGCTGCTTCCGATCCGGCGGTGCGCGATCGCTTTTTCCAAAATGTAGAAGACGAAACCAAACGACTCTCACGGCTAATTGGCGATCTGCTGGATTTGGGACGTTTGGAAGCTGGGGTGACACACCTAGAGAAACAAAATATCCCGCTTGCTAGTTTAATTAGCCGTGCAGTCAGGGCAGTGGAAACGCGGATGCAAAATTCGCAAATTTCCGCCCATGTAAACGTAGCTGACTTGCAAGTACAGGGTGATTCAGAACGGCTGTTGCAAGCATTTCTCAACTTGTTGGATAACGCCATTAAGCATTCAACCCCCAATTCCCGAATATTCATCACTGGGTACAAGCAAGATAAACAAGCAGTTGTGACAATCCGCGATCAAGGCCAAGGAATAAAAGACAGCGATCTTCCCCGGATTTTTGAGCAATTCTACACAGGCGATCGCTCTCGTAAAGGCCGGGGAGTGGGGTTAGGCTTGGCGATCGCCAAACGCATTATCGAAGCCCACGGAGGTAGCATTACTGCTAATAGCAAGTTCGGTGAGGGAGCCACATTCACTATTTATTTACCCTTACAGTAGGACAAGTAATATCCCCTATGTCTTTTGATAGAGTTTCTTAACTTTATATACTTTCCTCTGATAGAGGTTCGATACAACTATAGTAGTTACTGTGTGTATTAGAGCAACAAAGAAGATAGCAGATATTCAAATGCTGACCCTTGGAACTCAGGGAAAGTGCAGAGAGTGACAGTGAGCAACTCAATTTTGCACTCTTCAATTTACCTTTTTGGCAATCTAGTCTAGTTAAGTTTTAAAAATAAGCGCCTCACTTGAGAATTAAAGGCAAGCAATTTGATATTGACGGTGTTTGCAAATTTATGTTGCAAATTTTAAGATAGTTTGGAGGGTAGATATGGCTTTAGTTAAACTTGACACCTATTACCCTAATTACAAAGATGTTCTTGATAATATAGACATCAAAAATTTTGATGTCTATGGCAGCAACGACGAGAAAGTTGGTTCTGTGCAAAACATTTTAGTCGATGAAGATACAGGACGTTTCCGGTATCTAATCATTGATACTGGCTTTTGGGTATTTGGCAAGAAAGTACTGTTGCCCATTGGTATAGCAAGCATCGATGAGTCACAACGGCGTGTAACTATTCCAGGGCTTACCAAACAACAAGTGGAAGACTTGCCAGAATTCACGGAAGACTTGGCGATCGACCGCGATTATGAAGAAAGCGTGAGATCGATTTATCGTCCATCAATTTCAACATCCACTACAATGTCAAGTTACGACCGTGACAGTTACGACTATCAACAAGAGCCGTATTTCTATGATATGAGCCAAGAAGGTTCTGCAACATTTAGAACCTATGAAGAACGGCTAATTTCTGCAAAAGGACGTTAATTAATAACTTGCATTAAAAGCAATTAAGGCTAACCGCATAAAATGTGGCTAGCCTTTTTTAACAAAAATCCTAAATGTTATACTTACAATATTGAGGAAGTATCTGGTCTAATTTCTACTCCACCTTTGATACGGATTTTTTGTTGATCTGTAATCAAATCACGCAATTCATTTATTTCCACACCAATACCAAGACACGCTTGCTTTAGTTCTTGCATAAATGTATCTATATCGTCACCATAGCCACAGCTTTGTGCTGCAATTGCAACCCCGGTTGTAGCATTGGCTTTGGCACATTCGATTAGCTCTACACCACTAAGTTGTGATTGTGATGCCATAACTAAATTTTTACTTTCTACATTACAAGCAATATAATCAAGTCTTGGTCACTGGTACTCTATCTTTAGTTACAAGTTTAGCTTGCCATAGCAATTCTAAATCATTCGCGCTCATCTTTGTGTGCATCTTTTCTTTGTGTACTTTGCGTTATTTGTGGTTAGTTCAAAAAAACAACTTTCACAAATCATCTTTTTATAACCTTGCGTCCTTTTTTCTTTGGTAATGCCAAGAATAAAATTCCATATAAATCTATCTAAAGATAGAGATAACACCTTGATAGAATAATCAGTCTTTGAGGGGCTTTATTAAATAGAAAAACACTGTAATTTTAAAAGATAAAAATTCGGCGCAATTGCTGAAATCGCGAGAACATGGAGGCAGGCTTGTGCGCTTCGGGCAATTGATTGGTTTATTTGCTGTCATCATATCTGTTTACATATTATGGCAAATCCGGCAAATCCTGCTGGTAGTGTTTGCTGCGGTAGTATTGGCAACAGTCTTAAACGAGCTTGTGCAATTTTTACAAAGATTTCGCATCAAGCGAGGCTTTGCCATTGCTATATCAATAATTCTTCTACTGGTCATTGTAATAGGCTTTTTCGCACTAGTTGTACCAAATATTATTAACCAATTACAAGAATTAACTAGCCTTATACCTACAGTCTCAGAACGAATACGTTTGTGGAATGAATGGTTACAAAATAAAATTCCGGCACAGTGGGTAGAGGAAGTTCGCGGTCTCACTTATCTCACTCAAGGTTTGCAAACTTGGTTAAATCAACTGCTTAACAACTTTTTTGCGTTAATCAGTAGCTCACTGACTGTTGTTTTAACATTTTTATTCTTCCTTGTTTTAACAATCATGTTATTAACAAATCCCCCACCATATCGACGGGGGTTTATAATGCTATTTCCTGCTTTTTACCGTCGGCGAGTGGATGAGATTCTTTCTGAGTGCCAGACTTCTTTAAAAGGTTGGATCAAAGGCACACTTTTAACAATGTTACTCATCGGGTTCTTGAGCTATATCGGGTTATTAATTTTAAGAGTGAGACTACCGCTAATTAATGCAATTTTGGCAGGATTATTAGAGTTTATCCCTAATGTTGGCCCCACCTTGAGTGTCATTCCACCCCTGCTACTGGCGTTACTTGATACCCCTTGGAAAGCTGTTTTAGTGGTAGTATTATACTTTATCATTCAGCAGATTGAAAGCTTGATTGTAGTGCCTTTAATCATGGAAAATCAGGTGTCTTTACTACCAGCAGTTACTTTGGTAGCAGTCGTAATTTTCGGAAGTTTTTTCGGGTTATTAGGTGTATTCCTAGCTATTCCCTTAGTGATTGTGCTGCAAATTTGGATCAAAGAAGTTTTGATCAAAGATATACTGAACCAATGGCAGGGAGACACAAAAAAATATTACGAGCAAGAAAAACCAACAGCGATCGCACATCACAAATCTAATTCTTCTGTGGAAAAATAGATCGGCACGAATAAAGTTAACTCATGAGGGTCGTCATTTGTCATTTGTCATTGGGTAGGAGCATAGAATTTTATAGTCCCCCTTGCTAAGGCAGGGCTGTTTCATTCCCTAAAAGGCTCTGATTTACAAGCGTCTAAGTCAAAAAAATCAGGTGATGAAAAAATCTGATTGGACAAGAAAATGGCGATCGCACTCAAATTTTCTGGTCTTTGCGGTGATTTTTCGCTCACCAACTTCAGCAAATTTTACAGCGAGTACTCTTGACAAAATCCTTACCTGCTCGAATGAAACAGCCCTGCTTTTTAAGGGGGGTTGGGGGGATCTTCGGAATATACATAGCCAGCCCAACCGTACTTGAGCAAAGGAAAAATTTACTGGTTTTGGGCTGGACGAGGTGCCAGTTGGACTGTGACTTGCTGAGTCTGTCCATTACGTAAAAGTTGTATTTGCAAGTTGCTACCAATACCGCTTTTATCAGCTATTTGCTGAATTTCTTCCGCTGTAGTAACTGGTTGGTTGTTGATTTGCTGGATGACATCTCCCGATCGCAATCCTGCTCGATCTGCTGGAGAACCAGGAACGACACGGATAATGACAACTCCTCTGTCTGCTTCCACGCGAATATCACTATTGGGAAGATTGTTAATTCTTTGCCTAACATCTGGTGTGAGGCTTACCATTTCAATACCTATGTAAGGATATTCAACTTTGCCTTCGGTAATCAATTGTTGGGCAATTCTTTGTGCTCTGTCGATAGGAATGGCAAAGCCTATCCCTTGAGCACCTTGGATAATAGCAGTGTTGACGCCAATAACTTGACCGCGAGCATTTAAAAGAGGCCCGCCGGAGTTACCAGGATTAATAGCTGCATCAGTTTGAATAAAGCCAGCGCCTCGATCGGAAATTCCAAAATCGCTGACAGAGCGATCTACCGCACTAACAACGCCTACTGTCACAGTTTCTTGCAAACCTAAGGGATTGCCAATAGCGATCGCCCATTGTCCTGGTCGCACTTGCTCGGAATTTCCCAATTCTAAAGTTGGCAAATTCTGAGCAGGAACCTGCACCACTGCAATATCTGATACGGTGTCTGTTCCTAGTACTTTACCTTCAAAAGTTTGACCGTTAGAAAAAGTTACCGTAACTGTATCAGCATTGTTGACTACGTGAGCATTAGTCAAAATTTGGCCATTAGGATTGATGACAAAACCAGAGCCAACTCCGCGCACAACTCGCTCTTGCGGCTGTGTTGGTATCCGGTCGCCAAAAAACCGCCGAAAGAACGGATCGTTAAAAACCTCCGGAAGTTCGGGTCTTACGGTTCGAGCAGTATTAATTCGTACTACAGCTGGTTCTACTTTTTCTACAACTGCAACTACAAAATTGGTGTCTTCTGGAGTTGGTGTCAGTGGGCGATCGCCAGCTTCTTCCGTTCGTTGCACTTGGGGGGAAGTGTCGCGTGCAGATGGAATAATTCGATCAAATTCGACTGCACAACCACTTAACAACCCGATTCCTGTTGTCATCAGCGCTAGCAATAAGTGAGTTGCGCCTTTGTGCTCCCAAAGTTTCGACTTTTGATTATTTGTTTTCGCTAATGCATCTATCTTAAGGTTGATAAATTGCAGATTAAGCTCAGAACAATTAAACTCAGAAGGATTCTGATTATTATTTCTACTTGTTGTTCGCATATGACTTTATTTTGATTAGATATAAGTTAGTTAAATCCCTATTTAAAATACTGATGCTTTTTTGGCTATTTCACCTCTACCATCAGAAATTTCCTAGCTATTAATTACCAACATCGATAGCTTTTATATAATTTTATCCAAGAAATAATTGTTATTTCTGCTTATTTAGGAGAATTATCGGAATATTTCCCCAAATATTTTTGATTTATACCAATATTTCATTTCATTACTTGGATAGAAAATTTGACTCAGCTTACTTACGATAGAGGCTGGAGAGAAGCTCAGGAGTTATCCTATTAATTGAAGAAAGCAGAATAAAATCAATTTTGTTGGGGATTCAAACTCCTCTGTTGGTTGTGAGGATAGCTATTTGGCTCATAGTGGATTGCTGTTAGTTTTTATATCTGAGCTGCAAACCTGATGAAATCAGAGGAAGAGAACATGAATAGCTCAATCGCCAAAATCTTCATGTCTTTAGCTACATCCATAGCTGTTCTGACACTGGCAGTAGCATGTGATTCAGGTTACGAATATGAAGAAGACGATCGCTATAATAGTACAGTCCCAGAAAATCAACAGTTTGTGACACCAACAGCTATTTATTATCAAGCATAAATTCATCTTTCAGTTGTACTGAGATAACGAGGTGAAGGCTATTGCAGTATCGTTTCTATCCGCTCCTAGTAATTTCGTTTTATCAGCATTAATTGCAATTGGTTTAGCACTGACACATCTATATTCTGGTAGATTGAGGTTTAAAAGAATTCCTCGCAGTCGCTGGCTGAGTGCTGCTGGTGGAGTATCAGTTGCTTACGTTTTTGTGCATATCTTGCCGGAGTTAAGTCAACACCAAAACGTATTGCAAGATTTAGGAGAAGGAATAATTCCTTTTGTAGAACATCATGTCTACTTAATAGCTCTGTTGGGGCTAATTGTATTTTATGGGCTGGAGCGGATAGCTAAGTTATCTCGTCAGCGTCGTCACCAGGAAGGTAAAGGTGATGTCACCACTACATCTGTATTTTGGCTGCACATTATCTCTTTTGCCATTTACAATGCTTTGATTGGATACTTGCTGCTACATCGGGAAGAACAGGGTATTACCAGTTTGCTGCTATTTGCTTTGGCAATGGCAATGCACTTTGTCGTTAATGACGATGGTTTGCGCGAACACCATAAGCATGTCTACGATCGCATCGGTCGTTGGATACTAGCAGCAGCAATTATTATCGGTTGGGTGCTGGGTAGCAGTACTGAAATTGACCAGGCAGCGATCGCGGTTTTATTTGCCTTTTTAGCGGGGGGAGTTGTTCTCAATGTTCTCAAGGAAGAACTACCAGAAGAACGAGAAAGCCGCTTTTGGTCATTTGTCTTGGGTGCGGCAATTTACACTGCTCTCCTGCTAGCTTTGTAGTATGAGCGATCGCAGTGGGTGGATCAATCATCCTCATACTCTGCCCAAGAATTGGGAGTTTCTGACACCGCAACCTTTAACTGTACATCTGGTGGCACTCGCTTCTTAGTTTCGTCATAAATATACTTAGCAATCATCTCAGCAGTTGTTTCGTACTCGGGAGGCAAGACTTCGTTAAGCACGCAATGATCGAGTCCTCCCTTGGAAACATCTTGCTTAGCCCAGCGCAAGGTTCTAAAATCAGACACCATAACTGGGTGCGGACAGTATTGTGAAGAATGCAGTTTTGTTGAAGTTGCTTCGATTCGCACTTTGTAAGTATGCCCATGCATCCGACCGCACGGGCCATCGTAATCTTTGATGTAGTGGGCACTGTCAAACGAGAATTCAGTTACTAATTTCCATTTGGGCATGTTGCTATTGCCTCGCAGCCAATTCCGAAACAAATATAAGACTATATCTTTGTTCATCCTAGCTGTGCGGTCAGGCTTCTTGGGGTAAGCTGATGTGCATTTAACTTGCATTCTTCTCAACCAGGGATGTCAGAATTCAGGAGTCAAAATACACAAGCCTCTTGTCTGGTAAATTCTGAATTCCCAATCCTAACTAAATATGCAACTTAAATGCCAATTAGCTTAGTACAACATTTCGTAAGTTCGCGCGCGAAATTTTTGCACAAAGACTCCGCTACCTGGTGCGTTTACCTTTGCGAGCCTCTGCGTTTCAAATCGCTACTTTTTTATGCAAAGCTGTACTTAGTACTCTTATCGCGTCAGGTATTTTACCTGATTTCTACTGCAAATGTTTTTTGTGCAAACGCAATCTTGTCTTGAATTCCTGAGAGTTTTGGCAAGGCAGAATCAATTGCCTCTAGTCGTGGAATCAACCCCTCTTGATTGGCAATTTGGATTGAAAGTCCGGGACGAGCATTTATCTCCAATAACAGCGGCCCTTTTTGGCGATCGAGAACAATATCAACGCCGAGATAGCCAAACTCTGTTTTATCGCCTAACTTTGCAGCCATCTCCAAAATAGTTTGCCAATGAGGAATTTGGCGATCGCGCAACGGGCGTCCCGTTTCAGGATGGTTGTCAATGTAGCGGTTTTTCTGGATACCAACCAATGTTTTCCCCGTCGAGAGGTCAATACCTACACCAACACCACCTCTGTGTAAATTCGCTTTACCATCAGAAGCCCGTGTGGGCAAACGCAACATTGCCATTGCCGGAACTCCACGATAGACAATCACCCGGATATCAGGGACACCTTGGTAGGCAATTTCCTCAAAAACTACATCGAACTGGACGGCATATTCAATAATTGCTTTATCGGTTTGTCCGCTTAGGGAAAACATGCCACTGAGAATATTGTGAATGTGATAATGTAGGTCTTCGGGTTTCACAATTGAACCACTAGCTTTGCAATAGCCTGCATCTGTCACATCTTTTATGACGACAATCCCATCCCCACCGCTACCTTGAGCAGGTTTCACCACAAAAGATTTGTATTCTCCAACGATCTTGGATAAATTTTTGACTTCATTCTGGAATGCAATGACTCCATAGGTTTCTGGAACCGCCACGCCAATAGCTTGAGCAATTTTTTTCGTCTCTAGTTTACTGTCAGCATGGCGATAAAGCCGACGCGGATTGCTAGGGAACAGATAGTCCAAGTTGCGAGCATTAATCCCCAGGATGCCGTAACGCTGAAGCGAAAACATATCAGTTTATCCCTCTGTTTGCTTTAATCGCCGTTGTAGTGCTAAAAATCGGAAATACTCAATTAGCTTGTAGCCGTTGTAGCGTCCGACAAGGACATTCAACCCCAAAACTAACAGCAATAGTTCTGGAAAAGCGAACGCCAAATGCTGCACATAGGGATTAATAATGCAGTAATACCCAATCACAGCTGCAATAACGCTACCGAGTCCAGATATCAGTGTTTCTTTTGGGCCTGCTTCTTCCCACATCATCGCCGCCCTTTCAATTGTCATAGCCAGGATCACAATTGGAAATAAAGACAGCGACAAACCTAAATTGAATTCGAGACTTTGCAGGAGAATTGCCAAAACACCCATGATTAAGACAGTTGCTGTCAAAATGGCGGCGAGTCGAGGCACTATCAAAAGCTGCAATCGATTCAGGTAAGCGCGGATCAAAAGCCCAATAATCACAACTAAAACAAATAGTGGAATGCCAGCTAAAAGACCTGTCTCTCAGAAAGATAAACCAATTAATATAGGTGTGAATGTACCGAAAGTTGGCAATCCTACCATCTGATGCAAAATAGAAATGACCAAAGCACCAATAGGAACTAAGACAAGCACCTGAAATACTCGCTGAGTTGACAGTGGCAACCTCAGCAAGGAGTATTCTAGCAGCGGATTTGATGCTCTGTTGCCCTGCAAAATTGCGCTTGTGAGTCCGCGATCAATATTCGGTTGAACAACGACTTCTAAATCGATATTGCTTGCTCCTGCTGCTTGCAAGACACGATCTGAGCCGTACCACCAAGTCAGATAGCGGTCTTGCTCCCTAAAACTGAAGTCAATTGGGTCGAAGACTAGCCAGCGATCGCCCTGTTTGATCTCTAGCCACTGAATAAAATCGGTGGAATAGACTTCATCACTCCTCAAAAAAATACCGTTGCCAACTCGCGCCGGAACATTTGCTCTATTTAAGAGAAAAGCTGCTAATTCTGGGGTAGATTCCTCTTTTCTCAAGTTTCTACGGATCGCTTGCACCCGAATGTCATCTGTGCGGAGAGCTATTTGATAGATTTGTTTCGTTAAAGATAGGTGATCGCTTGACCGCTTTTTAGCCTCGTTCAAGAGAGCGTTAATTTCCGCAGTTGGCAAATTCTCTTTCAGATTATCCTGAACTCTAGCAGTATTCTCGCCAAACCTGACAAGTTGCCGATCGACCAAGCGCCGTCCAGAAATTGGAATTTCTTCGGTTCCAGGTGTAACGCCAGGTCTTCTACGAATAATTGCTCGATAAAATAGAAATTCGCTACCAGTATCATCTTGCTTGGTAAAGACAGCCACTCGGTTTGCTGAATTTGGGAAAGTTTTTATTTGGCGATCGAATCCCCGATTGATAAAATCTTCACTCACAATCTCGTAGCGTTGAGATGCTTGAGGCAGATGAAACTGAATTGTAGTTGGCAATCCTTCCTCTGATGTTAGCAATGATTGTTCTGAATCGAGTGATAGCTTGGCTTCAACATACCAACTTCTATAGGCTTGGTTAGGTAACAGCGGTACTTCTGAGGAGGTCAGCTTATGGAAAAAAATGGCTAGTCCAATCGCTGCTAAAAACAAGGCTAGTAACAAAGCATGAAAGGTACGATTCATTACTGCGCCTCCTCTGCTGGACAGGTTGGTTCTGTGGTAAAGGTTTGAGACGAATCCACAACAAGTTTGCCTTGCTTGAGCATGTTGCGTCCGATTAAAACTGGATAATTAAAATCCTCTCGATCCGCTAGGTTCACCTCTTCCTCTATCCATCGACCCGCAACACAAAATTTCATTCGCACCACCGGACGCCGTAAATCAGCACCTTCACGACTCTTAATTTGAACCCATCGCACAATCGGACGCTCAAAAACGGCGTCGTTTCCCTCTCCATCTAGAAATCGGAATTTAATCATTCCGCCCGATTCTGATTCTTCATCTGGCTTTTCTAAAATTTCGGCATTTATGGAGGTGGTTGTTGCACCCGTATCCAGCTTTACTTTGACCTCTCGCTCGAAGCCAGGTATTTTTGCTTTCTCTACCCAGCCGACAACTTGGGGATTTTGTTCTACCCCGTCAGTAGCTTGAGTCTTTTGTGAAGTGCATCCAGGTACAGACAAAAAACCAATAAATACAATAATAAAAAAATTTTTAGCAATATACTGTGTATACAAAGTAAATCCACCCCCCATATCCAATGCAGTAATCAATGAGGCTTTCTAATTCACAAGTAAAGATTACCTAGTTGCACTTGTGACTTGATCGCCCCGAGGGTAGATTTACTAATTATGTTGCGAAACCGATGGGATGATAAGCAAGGTATCACGACAGTGCTTGTTGAAGAATTTCTTCTACAAATTGCGTCTTTGCCTGACAAGAGGAGTCTTTTGACTTTTGACCCTTCGCTGCGCTCGAGGGCATGCTTTTGACTTTTGACTTTAACCTAGACCCATACCATCAGTTTCAGTTACTAATAATTTACCTTCACCACCATACATCCAAATAAAACCCTCTCCACCGCCTCTGCCAAAATGACCTAATTTGCGATAATCTTCTTCAATACCGTTTGTATATCCTTTCACCATGTCATAATCAGCAATTAAAACTTCTCCTCTTCTTAATTCAATAATCCTAGCGGGCGCAGTGGTACCTGTAACAACTTGAGCAATCTGTCCAGATAAGGCTCTTAAAGCAAGCCTCCATTTACCATCACCAGAACCAGCAATTTGTCGGAATTTTAATCTTTTTGCACCCATAACTACATTATCTGAACAAAATTGAAAAACTCCATCATCAAATTCCCATTGCTCTCGGTCTGATATTTCAACAGATGTGTAATGTAAGAAATGTCCTTTTGGTCTAGGTTCTAGGTAAACCATACCCGTACCTTGATATACAGGTGCGTTATATTCGATTTCTGTTCTCAAAGCTACCCACATATCTCTCAAACGGTTATCTGTTTTATAAACACCATAAGTTAACTTACCTACACATCTGTGCAAAGTTCCTTTTTGAATTATGGTTCCTGAATTTTCCAGGCTAATTTCAACTTGCTGAACAAATGGAATATTTTTGGTGGGATGGTAATATTTATTAGTTTCTTTATTGATATTATTCTGCAAATACCATAAATCTGTTGGTTCTAGAATCTTAACCGCATGTTGCATAAATTGTATCTCCGGCAATAATTAAATTAGGTGTATAAATTTTTGCAGTCTTTGTCAAGAGAGTTAACAATTTATAAAAAGCGAGGGGATATGGTATCCTCTCGTGGGTGTAGAGGAAAGTCGCCCCGTTCTCTGTAGGTAATCGGTAATGGGGAAACCAAGTACTAATTACCAATTATCAAAATCATTGCCCACAAAGGGACTAGGAACTAGGAAATATAAATTTTTCTAATTAGTTTTGAGAGAAAAATACGTAGGTATTTTTTTGAAAATTTACTTTACATTCTTTCTTAGAAATTAAGATTATTAGAGTCTCTACAAAATCAAATAACCTCCCATGAGACAGATAATGTGGATCTGTCTATGGAAAGGGAGCTAGCTGTGGCTAACATTAATCTTATGACCATAGCTAGAAGAATAAATGAGTTCTAATTGCTAATATAAAATCCGAGGATGATTAATATCGTTACTATACTTACTCAAACAAAAGTCATCTATAAATAATTATACAAACAATCATATATAAAGACAGTTATAAAGACAGTTTTTAATAAGTTGATAATTAATAAATTCCATTAGAACAATAATCAACAAACACTATTAAAAGAGTTTTTAATTATGGTTAGACTTAATAACAATCAGAATCAAAACAATAGCATTTCTCCATACCGAGACGTACTAAAAGGTCTTTGGAATGCAAAAGTAATGATCATCTTAGCATTAGCAGCTGTGATGGTGAGACTTTCTTATGTCAGTGGGCAACCGGAAGCTGCACCTCCAGGAACTGTCACTACATCAGAGGTGGTCAACCGATCCGAAGAACTGGTTGGAAAAAGTGTAACAGTTAGAAGCAAGCCGCTGCAAACAGTCGGTTCGACATCCTTCACAGTGAGCGATCGCCAATACTTTGGCGGTGAACCGATCTTAGTCATAAATGCTTCCGGTCAGCCTTTCGATTTGCCTAGCGATGGTAACACAGAAGTTCAAATTACAGGCGAGGTTCGCAATTTAGTACTTCCAGATATTGAGCGAGAATTTAATCTCAAATTACAGGAAGAATATTATGGAGATTACGTTGGTAAACCTGCGATTATTGCTCGCTCTATTACACTAGCACCCGCACCCGCTGAAATCGCTACCAAGCCCAACAGTTACTATGGTAAAAAACTAGTGGTTACGGGTGCAGTCGAAAACATCCAAAGTCCGGTTTTGTTCTCGCTGCAAAAAAACCAATTATTGGATGGAAGTGGTTTGCTAGTTCTATTAAAGACACCGCCAACAGTGGCTATTAACGAAGGTCAAATAGTAGCAGTCGTTGGTGTAGTTCGTCCTTTTGTTGCTGCTGAGGTGGAACGAGAATACAAGGTAAATTGGGATTTGAAAGTGAAAAGGCAACTGGAAACTGCATATAAAAACAGACCAATATTGCTTGCCGAAGCTGTATATCCTTCAGAAAGTCTGTAATTCTATTCCCTATTCCCTATATTATGAATATCCTCAAGCAAGCTTCGCTGAATCTGCGTTTAATCAAACTGCGACGGTTTTTTGGATCGCTGTTCTACCCCTTGCAACGCGATCGCCTCGAACGCCAGTATCGTTATTCCCAGGTTTTAGAAGGTCTTGAGGAAATAGGAAACGTTATCCAAGCAGAGAAAACACCTAATGGCGGACACTTCTACTTCAAAAATCTAGAAGTAGAAATCTATTTTTTAGCAGTTGATTTAGTCAGAGTTGATTGGAAACCAAGTGTTCCTCCCATTCCCTACGCCATTTCCCGTCAAGACTGGCCGCTAGTAGAGACAACTTTTGAAAATCTGGACAATAGTTGGGTAATTTCTAGTCAACAGTTAAAAGTTATCGTTAGTGCAGACGGCAAACTGGAATTTCAAAATGCCAGCGGGCAAACACTCCGAGAGGAACTACCACCGCAGCGAAAAGTGAAACTTTCGCAACCGATCAAAGCATTGGGCTGGGTGCATCAAGCAAAACTACGCCCAGAGGAACACATTTACGGTTTAGGAGAACGCGCCGCCCCTCTCAACCTGCGTACACCGCTAAATCAAGGCGAAGCTAGAAATTACCGGATGTGGAATTATGATGCAGGGGGTATATATACTTCAGGAACCGATCCTCTGTATATTTGCATACCTATTTATTTAGGTTTGCACTCTCGGGGAAGTTATCTAATTTTTTATGAAAACACCTATCCTGCCACCTTCAGTTTTCAAGACTTTGCCGTAGCAGACTTTGAGGGCGGCGGATTGCGTTATTACCTAACTGCTGGTAAACCTACTCAACTTTTGGAACGCTACACAGAATTAACAGGTCGTCCACCCCTACCACCCCGTTGGGCATTAGGTTATCACCAGTCTCGTTGGGGATACGAAAAAGAAGCGGCACTCAAAGAAGCAGCGGCAGGGTTTCAAAAACATGATATTCCCATCAGTGCCATGCATCTTGACATTGATGTTTTGGATGGGTTTCGCGCCTTCACCATCGACCCCGATCGCTTTCCCCATATCCGAGAAATTTCGCAAGATTTTGCAGAAAAAGGTATACAAATTATCACTATTGTCAACCCTGGTATTAAAGCTGACCGCAACAACAAATTATTTCAAGAAGGGCGGGAGCAAGATATATTTTGCAAATTGCCCAATGGTAAACCCGTTATTGCTCCGGTGTGGGCGGGTATGTCTGCCTTTCCAGATTTCACCAACCCCCAAGCCCGCCATTGGTGGAGTCGGCAGTATGAATATTTGCTCGATTTAGGTATCAGGGGATTCTGGCATGATATGAATGAGCCAGGGGTATTTGTGCTTTGGGGCGATCCCTCCCTGCCAGAACATGCAACTCAGCATTTTATGGAAGGTAGAGGCGGCGATCACCGCGAGGCACACAATGTCTACGGCTTACTTCAGGCACGAGCCGGATATGAAGCCTTGCGTGACTACCAACCCCAACGCCGCCCCTTTATCGTCTCGCGTTCAGGATGGGCAGGACTGCAACGCTATGCTTGGACGTGGACGGGGGATATTGAAACCAGTTGGGCAGGACTGCGCCAAACAATCCCAACCGTACTCAATTTGGGGTTATCGGGAATTCCCTACAGTGGCGCTGATATCGGGGGATTTAAGGGAAATCCCAGTGCAGAATTATATCTGCGTTGGTTTCAAATGTCCTGTTTTCTGCCTTTTTGCCGTACCCATTCCGCCAATAATACTAAGTCTCGCACACCGTGGAGTTTTGGCGAACCAACCCAGAGTATTATTCGGGAATTTTTACGGTTGCGCGATCGCTTAACACCATATTTGTACACCTTGGCTTGGGAGACAACACAAACCGGGCATCCCTTAGTACGTCCCGTGTTTTGGATCGATCCAGAAGACCAAAGACTTTGGGATATTGAGGATGCTTTTGTATTAGGCGATGCCATTTTAGTATGTGCAATTGTGGAAGAAGGTGCAACCTCACGCCAAATTACTTTACCAAAAGGGTACTGGTACGACTTTTGGAACGATACACTTCTAGAAGGCTCAAAACAAGTCTCGATAGATGCACCATTAGACAAAATACCGTTGTTAGTAAAAGCAGGTAGTATTCTACCAATGGCAATGGCACAAAAAATGATTCTGCATCTCTATCCGCCAGTGGAAGGAAACTGTGCAAGTCAAGTTTACAGTGATGCTGGCGATGGCTACGGTGAGTGGCGGCTAGATAAATTCTTCCTGCGGCGAGACGATCGAGGTTTGGAACTTACCTGGCAGCAACAGGGAGATTATCCCTTTCCTTACAAAGGAGTGCAACTTTATTTGCATGGGATGACATTACAGCAAGCCTGGGTGGATGGAACAAAAGCTGTTTGCCAAGAAAATCGCGTGGATATTGATAGTATATTTGAGCAAGTTCGCCTTCATTAATCGTCAGGACGATTTTTAGAAAGTCGCACTCTTATGGGCGAGGCTCTAACCCCAAAATTTTCGGTAGAAAAAATATTACCTTCAGTTTGCTAATGCCAAATTTTTTTCAACCCATAGATAGGTGAGTAAAATACTCAAAATATACAAAATCAAAGCTATTGGGCAGCTAAGTATCCAGGTTCATATCTGTCTGTAACCGGTCTTGCAACTTGTCCTCGGTTTGTCAAACAAAGCCTCGCTCAATGGGGAATTTACCTGACAAGCTCTAGAATGGGTGCTTGTGTGTGACAAGATGCAAGATTTCTCTAAGTAAGTTACCGAAGAATATTGATTGCACCTTCCGGCTGAAAATCATTTTTGCTGCGATTGGTGTTGTCTTACTGTGGCTGCACTAGCAAAATCGACATCCTAAACAACGTAAAAATACTGAATAGCGATCGCGATAGGGAGTAGCACAACGATGAGCAAACCGATAGGACACACAAGATGGGCAATAGCAGAGGGATACATTCCCGCCTATAGCAAGGGCCCCGAACCCCAGTTCACCAGCCACGAAACAGCTTGTTTGCTCAACACTTCCGACCAAGATGCCCATGTAGAAATCACAATTTATTTTAGCGACAAGGAACCTGTAGGGCCCTACCGCATCACAGTTCCTGCAAGGCGGACTCTGCACTTGCGCTTCAATAACTTGACCGACCCCGAACCAATTCCCCACGATACAGATTATGCCAGCGTCTTTGAGTCAGATGTGCCGATAGTAGTACAGCATACCCGGCTCGATTCTAGACAGGCTGAAAATGCCTTACTCAGTACGATCGCTTATGCCAGCAATTAAGTAGGTAGGTGAGAATAAAAGCAGTTATGTTAAGAAATGTAAAATTGCTAAAACCCTTACCAATGACAAATGACAAATGACCAATGACCAATGACGACCCTCACGAATTAACTTTATTTGTGCCGACCTACTTAGTTGAAATATGGAGGCTAGGAAAGTGACTGCGATGCAACACCAATGGTATAAAAACGCAATCATTTATTCCCTGGATGTGGAGACATTTATAGACTCAGATGGCGATGGTGTGGGCGATTTTCCAGGGCTGACCAAGCGAATAGATCACCTAGCTGGGCTAGGAGTTACCTGTCTGTGGTTGTTGCCTTTTTATCCTTCTCCCAACCGTGACAACGGCTACGACATCATGGACTACTACAACGTTGACTCCCGCTTGGGGACATTAGGAGATTTTGTAGAGTTCATGCATGAAGCTGGAGAACGAGGTATTAGGGTAATTATTGATTTAGTTGTTAACCATACTTCCATTCAGCATCCTTGGTTTCAAGCAGCACGTTCCGACAAAAACTCCAAATACCGCAACTACTACGTGTGGACAGAAGAACCGTCTAAAACTGGCTCCTGGCATGTTGCCTTCCCTGGAGTAGAAGATAGTGTTTGGGAGTACGACGAAAAGGCAGAAGCTTATTACTTACATCACTTTTACAAAGAACAGCCAGACCTAAACATTGCTAACCCAGCAGTGCAGAAAGAAATTTACAAAATCATGGCTTTTTGGCTGGCGCTTGGCGTATCTGGTTTTCGAGTAGATGCTGCTCCTTTCTTGATTGAGGGATTGGGTATCGAAGGAGCAGAAAAATCCGATCTAGAAAATTTTCTTTCTGATATGCGGGAGTTTCTTTTATCCCGGCGTGGTGACGCAGTATTGCTGGCAGAAGCCAACGTTGCTCCAGATAAACTTCTTACCTATTTTGGAGATGGCGATCGCATGCATATGCTGTTCAACTTCTGGTTGAATCAGTATATGTTCCTGGCTCTGGCTCGGCAAGAAGCAGCACCCATCTGTCACGGATTAAAGACGCTGCCAGAAATTCCCCACATCGGCCAGTGGGTGAACTTTGTCCGCCATCATGATGAACTTACCCTGTCTGAACTTAACGATGCCGAACGCCAAGAGATATTTGCCGCCTTTGCTCCCGAAGAACACATGCAAATTTACGGACGGGGTATTCGTCGCCGACTACCGCCAATGGTAAATGGCGATCGCCGTCGCATAGAACTCATTTACAGCCTGTTGTTTAGCCTACCCGGTACGCCCTTAGTGCGCTACGGCGAAGAAATCGGTATGGGTGATGACCTGTCACTGCCAGGTAGAGACAGCGTCCGCACACCAATGCAATGGTCAAACGAACCCAACGGCGGCTTTTCCACAGCTCCTAGTGATGCCCTTCCCCATCCCGTGATTTCCCAAGGAGAATACGGTTATCAAAAAATAAATGTCGCTAGCCAACAACGTCAATCTGACTCATTAATTAACTGGATGGAACGGGTGATCCGGATTCGCAAACAGTGTCCAGAGTTAGGACGCGCTCAGTGGCATATTCTAGAAATAGATGAGCCAAGCGTCTTTGCTCACTGCTGCGAGTGGGAAGGTAACGCAGTGATTGTATTCCACAACCTCGCAGACCAGGCGTGTAACGTTACGCTCAAATCACAACAATACAAGTATCTAATCGATCTGTTTTGCAATTGCGAGTACGAACCACTCAATGGTGGTACTCATTCCATACCATTGTCAGCATACGGCTATCGCTGGTTCCGAGTTGATGGAATGCATTAAGTAGGTTGGTGGTTAGTAGTTAGTGGTTAGTGGTGAGGCAGCGCGGTCTTGGGGGTTCCCCCCATGAGCGACTGCCGAACCCGAAGGGTTGGTGGTTAGTGGCTAATGGCTAATAGGGAATGGGTAAGAAACTATTAAGCTGTTCCACATTTAAATTGCATGATCTGGGCGGGCAAGATGCCCACCCCACAAGAGTTTGAAAAAATTTCAACATGCAAATTAAATGTGCTTTAGCTTACCAACCAAAAACCAACTACTAACTACTAACTACTAACTACTAACCAATGTACAGACGTGCCATGGCACGTCTCTACAACCACTAACTACTAACTACTAACCACTAACCACTAACCAATGTACAGACGTGCCATGGCACGTCTCTACAACCACTAACCACTATCTACTAACCACTAACCACTAATATGGCAAAGATCGGCTATCACGCTTCCCACGAACAATTCAAGCCCAGCGAACTGCTCAAGTACGTGCAAATGGCAGAACAAGCTGGCTTTACCCATGCTCTATCTTCCGACCACTTCCACCCTTGGAGCGAACAGCAAGGACAAAGCGGCTTTGCTTGGTCATGGCTGGGTGCAGCAATGCAGGCAACTCCCAGTCTTGCTTATCGGGTTGTCTGTGCCCCCGGACAGCGGTATCATCCCGCTATCATCGCTCAAGCAGCGGCAACCTTAGCAGAAATGTTTCCCAACCGCTTCTGGCTGACGGTAGGTAGTGGTCAGGCAATTAATGAATGCATTACTGGAGACAAGTGGCCTTGCAAGAGCGATCGCAATGCTCGTCTGAAAGAGTGTGTTGATATTATCCGTGCGCTTTGGGCAGGTGAGACAGTAACCTATCACGGTTTAGTCTGCGTGGAAGAGGCAAAGCTTTACACCCGTCCTGAAACACCACCCCCAATTATTGGAGCCGCTATCACTGCAAAAACCGCAGAATGGCTTGGTAGTTGGGCAGATGGTTTGATTACAATTTCTCGTCCACCGGAAAAACTGAAAACAGTAGTCGATGCTTTTCGTCGTGGTGGTGGAGAAGGCAAACCGATGATTTTGAAAGTCCAGCTTTCCTACGATCGCGACGAAGAAACAGCACGACAAAAAGCCCATCACCAATGGCGCAACAACATTTTTCAAAACATCATGATGACAGAATTGCGGACTCCTCAACAATTTGATGCTGCTGGAGAATTTGTGAACCCAGAGGAGTTAAACGAACACGTCCGCATTTCCGCAGATTTGCACCAGCATATCGAGTGGCTGCAAAAAGATATAGAACTAGGGTTTGATGAGTTAATTTTGCATAATGTTAACCGGGAACAGGAACAGTTTATTGAGGTGTTTGGTGAGAAGGTTGTGCCTGTGTTAGCTGCATTTGGAAAATAATTTTTGGCTGTGGCGATCGCATTCATAAATTTTAATCCGAATACTTCGCCGTTTAGGAACCTTCGGCGTTAACTGGAGTTCATAGGTCAATGACGTTAACTGGTGTTCATAGGTCAATGCGGATTGAACCTTACGACGCTCATCAACTTGATGCAGTCATTCGTCTTTCGCTTCGGGCATGGACTCCGGTCTTTGATTCGATTCAGAAAGCGATGAACGCTGATGTGTACCGGGCATTCTATCCCGATAATTGGCGTGTGAGCCAGCAAAAGGCTGTCGAGGATGTCTGCGCTGCAGAAGACACAAATGTATGGGTTGCTATCGATGCAGGTTCTACCGTGGGCTTTGTAGCCGTGAAACTACACTCAGAGGACAGCATGGGTGAAATCTACATGGTCGCTGTCGATCCAGACTTTCAAGGTCGCGGCATTGGCAGCGCTCTGATAGAATTCGCTCTGGATTGGATGAAAGATGCTGGGATGTCTGTTGCTATGGTTGAGACTGGAGGCGATCCCGGTCATGCCCCAGCACGTCACACCTATGAAAAGGTGGGCTTCGAGCTGTTCCCAGTCGCCAGATACTTCAAGAAGCTCTAGAACACCGATTCAGTATTCAACCTAAGGGCTAAAAAACCACATTTGTTTGTAGAGACGCGAAATTTCGCGTCTCTACAGCCAACTGGGTTTTTGGGATTACTGAATTTATGTTCTAGGCACGCAGGGATTGAAAAAGATCGGTGCGATCGCTTATAGGTTATAGTATGAATGCAGAAATTGCTCAAGCTGTCCTGACGTATTACGACGTGCCCAATGCTCAACTGACATTCTTAGGACAAAGCCAAAACACTACATTTCGGGTTGAGACACCAACAGGTGATAAGTTTTTGCTTCGCCTCCATTTTGGAATCGAGGCTGTTGGCAATGGTTCGCATGATGTTTGGAGAGAACCGCCAGTCATTGAGTCCGAGTTGTTATGGCTAAATGCGATCGCCTACGACACTGAATTAACCGTGCCCCAACCCGTGCAGAATTGTTTGGGCGAGTGGGTAACAAGCTTTGCTAGGGCAGAATTTGGGTATTCGATATCTTGTTCGTTGCTGCGGTGGATAGAAGGCGAACATGTTGACGGCGAACCCACAGCACAGCAAGTCCGCCAACTGGGTACACTGATGGCGCAACTACACCAACACGCAAGCTGTTGGTCTTTACCATCCGGCTTTTCTCGTCCCACTCACGACGTGGAGCAGCTAAAATCTGCAACATCTCAACTTGGCGTGTTGGTGCAAAGTGGAACAATCTCAATAGATGATTATCAAGTGTTCCAAAAGGCTGCTACGCAAGTCCAAGAATTCATGCCTTGTCTTCAACAGACGCGCGACACTTGGGGCTTAATTCACGCTGATCTTCACCAAGGCAACTACGTTCTCTACGGCGAAGAAGTGCGCCCTATTGACTTTTCGCGTTGCGGCTTTGGCTTTTATCTTTACGATATTGGTGAATCGCTTGGAGACATTGAGGCATCGCTGCGTTTGCACTTCTTCGAGGGTTACACAAGTGTTAGGGCACTACCAGCAGATTATCAAAGCATTGTTGAAGCATTCTTCGTCGGGGCAACAGTGGAAAACTTGGCTTTTCTCAGCGCCAACCCGCAAGAACACGAATGGCTTTCTCGTGCTGTGCCTTATGTTGTCAGGAATCACTTGCACCCATATCTGCACGGTGAGACCTTCCTGTTTTTAAGGTGAGCCACTAATCAACACCGAACAACCCGATCGGAGCGGACTGGCGAAAGCCCTTGGTGTAGATGCAAAGGTTAATGGCATCCGCTCAACCGCACCGTTAGTCAGTAGTTTGAAACTTACTCATCGGTGTTCAAGATGATGCTAGTAAAGCATTGATATGTCGCTGCACGAGGTATTGTTGTTGCTCTGCTGAGAACTGCTCAGGGCAGATGACAACGAGCGTGCCAATGCCATCCACTAGGGCGATGAGTGCACTGGCTTCGAGAGTTAAATCAAGATCGGCCCGAATCAGCTTGGCTGTTTGTAAGTCAGCTAACTCTTGACAAATAATCTGTCGTAATAAGTCATAGCGTTTTCGGTGCTCCTGAACTAGGTGTTCGCGCCCGATCGAATAGCCCAAAAACGCTACCCAAACCTTCCAATCGGCTCTGTCAATGTCCTCCAGAGGTAGAGCCGCAAAAATCATCTGCTCTAGTCTGTCAATTCCTTGCCGCCCCTTGGCACAGGCTTTCATGTGCTCTAGGACGTTTTCAAACACTTGTTCCAGGGCAAATAGGGTGAGTTCTTCTTTATCTCGAAAGTAGTGGGTGACAACCCCAGTCGAGCAGCCCAGTTCTTGCGCGATCGCCCGCATGCTGGCGCGATCCAATCCTTCACGGACAATCACCCGCCATGCCGCTTGAGCGACTTCAATACGGCGATCGTCATAACTCATAGCTCTCCTCGGTTTGCAGCAACATGAAACAATTATCTTGACATCCTATCGTAACAGTTGTTATGTTTTCATTGTGGCATAACAACTGTTGTAATCTTACCTCCAGCGGCTGATACTAAGTTGCAGTCAAAGATAGTACTTCCCTCACCTCTTCCCCTCTCCCAATTTGGGAGAGGGCACGAATTGCTATTGCTATGCGGGATCTGTGCGCTGGAGTTCGCTATGATTCGACCGACCACGTCCGACGACACCTTCGATAACCCCTGCGCACATGGAGTTCACCATGATTCGACCGACCACACCCGATGACACAACCGCGCTAATCGCCATAGCCGACGCGATCGGCTTCCAGCCGAACGAGCTTGAGGAGCTGAGCGAAATGCTGGCCGATTACTTCAGTGACGACAGCGACAGCGATCATTTCTGGATCACCGACGACGACAATGGGCCGGTTGGGGTCGCCTACTGCGAGCCGGAACGGATGACCAATCGGACGTGGAACCTGCTATTGATCGCCATCCGACCTGACCGCCAGGGACAAGGACGCGGTGCAAGACTGCTGCACTACGTTGAACAAACGTTGACGGCGCGCGGTGAGCGCATGCTGCTGGTGGAAACGTCAGGGCTGCCGGGCTTCGAGCGCACGCGGGCGTTCTACGCGAAGTGCGGCTATGAGGAGGAGGCGCGAATTCGCGACTTCTATGCGGCGGGCGATGATAAAGTCGTGTTCCGCAAAGTGTTGAACGCAGACTAGGGGCAATAGGCGACGGACGGGCATAACAACTCTGTTGGAGCGGACGACTAGCGAGAGATGTTGGTGGAGTTGCAAAGGTTATTATTTGCGGGACTTATTCAATAGGTAGGGAAATTACAAATTCTGTACCTCGACCAATTTCGGAAAAAATTTCAATTTTTCCGTGATGTTTTTCAACGATTTTGTAACATATACTTAACCCTAAACCAGTACCTTTGCCTACTGGTTTAGTTGTGAAAAAAGGGTCAAATAGCTTTGCTTTTATCTCTGGTGGAATTCCGGGGCCATTATCGCTGATACTAACCTTAATATAGCTATCATTGACTCTGGATGTAGCAATCTTAATTTCTTTACTTGTTTTATCACTTTTGTCATCTAACAGTGCATCTATAGCATTGCTAATAATATTCATAAAAACTTGGTTGAGTTGCGCTGGATAGCACTCAATCAAAGGTAAATTACCATAAGTTTTAATAACTTCAACTCCTTGCTTAAGTCGGTGATTGAGAATTAACAGCGTGTTCTCAATTCCTTCATGAATATCTACCTTTTTGATGTCAGCTTCATCTAAGCGGGAGAAGTTCCGCAAAGACAGTACAATTTCCCGAATGCGCTGAGCGCCTATTTTCATTGAAGACAAAACTTTTGACACATCCTCGCACAGATAATCTAAATCAATTTCTTCTATTTTTTCTTCAATTGCCGACTGTGGATCGGGGTAATGCTGCTGATATAAATTTAATAAACTCAGTAAATCTTGAATATAATTATTAGCACATTCAATATTGCCGTAAATAAAATTGACAGGGTTATTGATTTCATGAGCTATTCCTGCTACCATCTGCCCAAGAGAGGACATTTTTTCTGTTTGAATTAACTGCGTTTGAGTTTCTTTCAGGTCTTGCAGCGTTTCTTTTAGTTCTAGGGTTCGTTCTTCTACCCGTTCTTCTAAGGTTTGGCGAGCTAGTTCTAATTCATGAGTGTAATCTCCCACCCATTGCAACAATTGATTTAGGGAGGTTGCTAACGTACCCACTTCATCATTGCTTGCTACCTTAGCTCTCAGGTTAAAATCTGATTCTGCGGTGATTTGTCTGGCGACGTTTGTTACTGCTTGTAGGGGACTGGCGATCGCTCTACTAGTATAGAGTGCTAGTACTGCTGCTAACACAACCGATAACACCATACTCCCAATAATAATTAGTAGTTGCAACTCTTGAGCAAGTCTAAATCTGGCATTTGCTTGCTGTTGTTGATTTTCAGCTATTTTTAAGATTCGGCTTAACTCCTCTGTGAGCATTTCAAAGTTAACATTAATGCGAATACTTTGCTCTCCTTTCAGCAAAACAGCTAAGTCATTTTGGTTACTTTGAATTTTACCAGAGCGTAACTTATTAAAGTCTATTATTTGCCACCATGATTTGACAAGTTCAGTATATTTATCTGTATTGGTTTGATATTTATTTAATAATTTGTGTAAATCTTTATTTTCTACAGCTAAACCATTAGGATTATTTTTCACAAAATCTTCCAGTTCAGATAATTCTGCCTTCACTTGAGAAATATCTGCCAAAAATTTACTTTTTTCAAATTCTAACCAAATGGAATCTTCAAGCACGCTAACCAGGCGTTGCGGATGTATTCGTGTCATTATCACTGCATTTTCTAACTTTCTTAAATTACTTTCTTGCTGAGAGGCTAATTCTAGTTGCTTCTGAGCTTGTTTTTCGTAGTAATCTGCGATCGCTAAGCCGCTACTAGTTCCTAAAACAGCAATACCAATTGACAGTGAATATCCGTAACCAATTTTTTTGGCAATACTCAAGCTGCTGGTGAAGCGATTTAGGAAAGTAGGTAAAGCTTTTGAATTTACCTGTTTTGTTTTCGCTTTATTTTCTAAAGAAGAACTAGAACCTCGAAATAGCATTTTTATCAATTTCATTAAAAAAAAAATAGTAATAAACAAAGCTATAGGTAAATGCTTTTTGTAGCTAATATCTGAGAAAATATTCTATACTCATCAGTATGCTGGCAAATACATTCAAAATGGTGATGCGAATAGAGATACAGCATTGATTTTATTCGGAAATCACGCATCAAACAGTAGTGGTATTACTGAGATATCACAAATCAGTACAGCGGAAATCAGCTTCTAAAAAACTTATGCAGTCATCCGTATAACTCTTAACTGTTCTCCCAGTTAAGATGCACCAAATATGCTTGCATGACAAATTGTTACCACAGTATTTCTACGTAAGTACTTGAAATTGGTTGTGGTTTTTAAGTAAATTTACAGTTTTTTTAGTATCAATTTTTATTTAAATTTTAAGCCAATTTAGATTAGATGTGAAAAAGTGATATCAAGAATTTTGTTCAATGCTTTGCTGTTTAGCCCCGCTGTTATAGTCACAACCTTGTTTTTATCCTCCTCAAAAGTTACAGCTGAAGTATCGGCAGCCGTGGCGCAAGTCACCTCCGTCTCTCAACTGTCTGACGTACAACCTTCAGATTGGGCATTTGGTGCATTGCAATCGCTGGTAGAACGGTATGCTTGTATTGCTGGCTACCCAAATGGCACGTATCGCGGCAATCGAACCATGACGCGATACGAATTTGCTGCTGGTTTGAATGCTTGTTTAGATCGGGTGAATGAATTAATTGCTACGAAGACAGCTGATTTGGTAACTAAAGAAGATTTAGCTACATTCCAAAAGCTACAAGAGGAGTTTTCCGCTGAACTAGCTACCCTACGCAGTCGTGTAGATGCGTTAGAAACGCGCACTACTGAACTTGAAGCAAATCAGTTTTCTACCACCACAAAACTCACAGGTGAGGCTATCTTTGCTGTAGCTGGTGTTTTTGGTGAGGAAGCAGCCGACGAAGACAACAATGCCAATAACAACCCAGCTTTGCAAGATAATATTATATTTGCCAATCGAGTACGTCTGAATTTTGATACTAGCTTTACTGGCAAAGACCTTTTAAGAACCCGCTTGCAAACCAAAAACATAACTGAGTTTCAGGGCGATGTCACAGGTACTAGAATGATTCGTTTGGGGTTCGATGGAGATGACGACAACCGAGTTAGCGTAGATGACCTGTACTATTACTTCCCAATCGGCGATCGCGCGAGAGTCACCCTTGCTGCTGCGGAAACAGAAATGACAGACATTGCAGAAACGCTGAGTCCCGTAAGTAGTGCTAGCAGCGGTGCGATTTCTCGCTTTGGGCGGTATAACCCTATCTACCGAACTAATGACGGTACAGGATTTGGGATAAACTACGAGTTTAGCGATCGCGCCAGTCTCACTTTCGCCTATATGGTCAGTGATGCCGAAGATCCTACCGATAAAAATGGGCTTTTCGATGGTAACTACAGCGCTTTAGCGCAAGTACTTTTTGCGCCAATCAAGAATTTAGATATAGGCTTGACATACGTCCACTCCTACTATGCTGGAGGGAGCAATAGTGGTGTCAACCTAACGGGTAGTACAGGTAGTGATAATGCCCGTAGACCCTTTGATAATGTCGCTACTTCCGCAGATTCTTTTAGTTTAGAAACTAGCTGGCGAATTAGTCCTCAATTTACTGTTTCTGGTTGGTTAGGCTATTCATTTGCCCACTCGGAAGTCAGCGACGACAACGCAGATATCTTGAACTATGCTGTAACTTTAGCTTTTCCAGATTTGGGAGGAAAAGGTAATTTAGCTGGTATTGTCATCGGTATGCCACCAAAGGTTACAGAAAGTAGCCTAGTCGCCGATCGGGACACCTCCTTACATATAGAGGGTTTCTATCGGTTCAAACTCACAGATAACATCACTATTACCCCTGGCTTATTTGTGATTACCAATCCAGAACACAACGATAACAACGATAGTATATTTGTAGGAACCATGCGAACGACCTTCAAGTTTTAAAGAAATTGTCCTTGTCCAATTGCTTGATAAACCTCGCGAATCATGTTGTAATCAGCATCATTCGCAGGGATGAACTGGGATTGATTGTACTTTTTATGCTTGCGACCGACTAAAAGAGCTTGAATAAGTTTATCTTGGTTTTGAAGAATACGCGATCGCACCAGTTCAACAACAGCAGGCTCAAATTTACTACTGAGAACAAAGACATCGTTGGGTAGGGGTGGACTTTTTGCTATGACTAAAAACTCGCTATCTGCTTTTTTTTGTGTAACTTCTCGGTCATAGGTGTTATTAGAAAATGCTGAGGCATAAATTTCACCCTTTTTTAAAGCCAGAATGCGCTTCTGTTCTTCTTTAATTAGCACAATTTCGACGTCTGTCTTGGGATTTAATCCAGCATCTATCAAAATCTTCATTGGACCAATATAACTACCTGCTGCACCCAAGTTTCCTAAAGCAATTTTTTTACCTTTCAACTGTGCCAGTGATTTGATTCCGCTTTTAGTAGAGACTGCAAACAGAGAGTAATAGTTTGGGCGTGTAATAGCAGTAAGGGGAACAGCTTGCGTTCTCGCCCGTGAAATCACATATTCAGATGGCCCAAGCAAGACGAGATCCAGCTGACCCAACTGTAGGGCTGTCACCGCCGCAATGTAATTTTGAACCGAAACCAACTCAATTTTTGTTTCCAAAACCTGCTCTATTGCTGTTTTAAATGCCCCAAAATTGCTTTGTAATTCTTCAAGATTTTTTTCATCTGTAGATGTAAATCTTAGCGTTTTGGGTAAACTAACACTTGATTTAGAAGTTATGTCATTATATTGATTGCTGCTAGCTGCTGTACAACCAGAGGCAAATAGTAGGGAATAATAGATGAAATTCCGTCGTTGCATATAGTTGCTTAATAGATAATTTTACTTTGAAATTCTGGTAGCACTTAGTTAATGAAATCGCCTTGTCCGATTGCTTTGTAAACTTCTCGAATCATGTTGTAATCGGCATCAGTAGCCGCTAACATTTTGGAGCCTTTAAACTTCTCATTTTCTGGGGATGCCAAGATAGCTTGGATGAGTTTATCTTGATGCTTGAGCATCAGCTGTTGCATTTGTTGGATGAAGGCGGGAGCAAGCAGGCTGCTAGCAACAAAAACATCACTGGGCAGGTTTGATCCAGTTGCTATGACTGGAAATTCTGTTGTAGATAAACCTGCATTTCGCAGCGTTTTTTCATACCTTGAAATAGAAACTGCCCAGGCATCAACATCCCCTTTTCTTAACGCTTCCAAGCCCTTGTCTTCTAAAAACAGACTTTGGTAGTCTGACTTGGGATCTAACCCAGCATCCATCAGAAGCTTTGTCGGGTAAAGATGGCCACCAGTTGCTGCCTTTGATCGCATAGCAATTTTTTTCCCTTTTAATTGAGACAGTGACTTGATACCACTGTTGGCACGAACAGCAACTACTGAGTAGTACTTTGGTCGTTCGAGAGCGACAACAGGAACTGCTTTCGCCCTGGCATTTAAAATCACGTATTCTGATGGACCTGCAAGAACTAGATTTATCTGACCCAACTGCAATGCTGGTGCCGCCGCTACGAAATTTTCAACGGGGATAAAATCAATCTTGATATCTAATACATCTTCTAATGCAGTCCGAAAGGCTCCATAATCCCGCTGTAAAGCTTGTAGTCCCTTAATATCTGTGACTGCAAATTTTAGTTGCTTGGGCGCACTGTCCAGCACTTTGTTAAAAGTACTATTACTGGAATTACTAGCTACTGTACAACCACTAACAAATAGTAGAGAGTGCCAAATAAAATTACGCCGTTTCATTTTTTTTTGATAATTAATTTATTACTGAGTTAATGAAATCGCCTTGTCCAATCGCTTTATAAACTTCCCGAATCGTGTTGTAATCAGCATCAGTTGCCGTAACCATTTTGGAGCCTTTAAACTTCTTGTTAGCTGGGGATACCAAAATAGCTTGAATGAGTTTATCTTGATGCTTGAGCATCAACTGTTGCATCTGTTCGATAAAGGCGGGAGCAAGCTGACTACTAGCAACAAACACATCATCGGGGAGATTTGATCCAGTTGCTATCACTGAAAATGCACTCTCAGATAAACCTGCCTTTTGCAATTGTCTTTGATATGCCGCACTACCAAGTGCACAGACATCAACAATTCCTTTTGCTAACGCTTCCACTGCCTTTTCTTCTAAAAATAGAATTTGCAAGTCCGACTTGGGATTTAATCCTGCTTCTATTAACTGCTTGATGGGGTAAATATGCCCAGATGTTGTTCCTTTCTTCCACATGGCGATTTTTTTCCCTTTTAACTGAGGTAGAGACTTGATACCACTGTCAGCACGCACAACGATTACTGGGTAGTAACTCGATCGCTTGATAGCGACAAAAGGAACTGCCTTCGCCCTAGCATTTAAAATCACGTATTCCGATGGACCTGCGAAAACTATATCTACCTGACCCAACTGCAATGCTGGTGCTGCCGCTATGGTATTTTCAACGGGAAAAAAATCAATATCGATATCTAATACATCCTCTAATGCAGTCCGAAAAACTCCATAATCTCGTTGTAATTCTTTCAGCCCGCTAACATCTGTAACTGCAAACCTTAGCTGCTTGGGTGCGTTGCCTAACAATTTATTAGAATTACTATGACTCGAATTATTAGCTAATGTACAACTACCAATAAATAGCAGGGAATACCAAAGAAAATCATGCCTTTTCATTTATTAATAAATAAGAAGTATAGACTATAATTTGAAAGTATTTAGTTGATGTTATTTTTTTTTATCAACAGTAGCTACCGTAATATCACTTATACTGTCAATGAGCCGTTAAGGACGTTGCAACTCAACTGCCAAGGGAGACGAGCGATCGCACCCATATAAAAATTTGGTATAAGTGAATTTTTTTTGAGATAGCCCCCTATTTTCTGACAATCAGGTTAGTTCTATGTTAGTGAAGCTTTAGCTGTCTAAAGATGGACGGGAGACTACTATGCCAGAACAAAACTCTAATCATCCCGATTGGATGCAAGCTTATCGACCTTTGTTCTTTGAAAGTCTCTCAGGTATCACCTATCTCGGAGATAATCGAGTTCTGCTGTGCGATCGCACCAGAGGTATGTTGACAGAAGTAAATTTAGTTTCTCTTACGGAAACTTTTAGAAAAACTTATGATGTTGACGATTATGCCGACGTTAATAGTATTTGTTACTACGAAGGTCATCTTTATTCTGTCTATGAGAATAAGGTCTACATTGCTAATTACGATGCAGAAACTCCTCGCTTGAGAAATGAGTTGTTATTAGATATTCCTAATTGTAGTGATTTAACGGGTATAGCTATTACAGATACAACAATATATTTAGCCACTCAAAATCAATCGATTCTTGCTTACAACCGAGAAACCGAAGAGATTGAAAAAATAGGCAAGACACCAGGAATTGGCATAGATGACATATGTTATTGTAATAATCATCTATATATTGTTGATGCTAAAGAACAAACTATATATGTTTTTGATATTGAACATGGCAAGATTTTGTATGAAATCTTAACTCCCTTTGAAAATCCAACTGGCATTACAGCCATTAGCAATGCAAAATCAGGAGAAGTACTGTTTTATTTAGCATATTCAAGACCAAGTTTTGAAATTTATGACACTGGAGATACTGAATTCAAGCTCGAATTAAGAACTTATTATGAAACGGATGATTCAAAAGAGCAGGTTACTGATAACTTTATTTATCCATTAATTTTCAGACATGACGAGAGTCGAGATATTGTCTTATCTAACGGCTTTATCGTAGAAATGTATTACGTAGAAAAATTACATGCCTTGCCTGAAGTAGTGGATGAACATCGGGTAATCAAGAATCTGGAATGGAAAATTTCTATTCCCATGAATACAGATAGGCAAGAACTTCTCTCTATTGAAAGAATCGGTAGTTTTGATATGAGAATTGAGGAAATTGCAGAAGAACAAAATCGCAAAGTAGCTGTTTTTTCAATTCCTGAAATTGACTTGAGAACAGAGAGAAGAGTTTTTGGATGGAAAGCTCTGGTAAAAATGTTTTGCATTAGATACTGTTTAAAGCAAGATAAAGTCAGAGAAATTACTAAAGAAGAACTGAAGAAATATTCCAGATATCTTCAAAACGAAGATGGACTTGACATGGATAGTCGATATGTTCAGAAAGCGGCTGATGAAGCAGTCAGCTATTTGAGCGATCGCGATCGCTCAAATGTCATCAAAAAAGCAGAAGCTATCCGGGATTACATTTATGAAGAAATTACTTATGTAATGGATAGCCGCCATGAAGGAACAGAAGATGTTTTAAAAAGTGGTGAAGGTTCCTGCGGTGAGTATTTAAATGTATTTTTGTCGCTGCTGAGATTGAATAATATTCCAGCAAAAGTATGTGGAAATTATAAGGTTCCTGCTTACAAAATGCAGGCTGGCTCAAAATCTGTTTTTTTATCGCCGGACTTTAATCATGTGTGGTTGCAATTCTATGTTCCTGGCTGCGGTTGGGTTCCCTTAGAGTCGAGTGCTGATGATGAAGCTGCCTCTTTCCGAGGCTGGCCTAAACGATATTTTATGGCACTTGCCTGGTATCACATGGAATGTAGAATGGGCAGCTATTTTGAAGAGGTATTTGAGAGAGGCACTGACAAACTATTTTTCCTCAGCGTAGGAGAATTAGCTAAAAATGACATCAAATTTAAGGTGATTAGAGAAGTTGATTTTTAAAAACCCTCACCCCGTCCTGTCGGACACCCCTCTCCCAAGTTGGGAGAGGGGAAGGGGGTGAGGGCAGATACAATAACTAATCAAACGGATTTGATATGACAGATGAAAACCGAGAATCTCAGAATCAATCAACTTTCCCCAGAAACGTATGAGTGGTATCTCAAATACTTAGAGGCGTTAGATACTTTAGATATTGAAGCGTATGGTAAATTTTTAGCGCAGGATTGCTCTGTGCAATCAAACAACAACCCTCCGATGGAAGGCAAAGAGATTGTGATGCAGGGGCTTGCTGGGTATTGGACGACCTTCGCCAGTTTAGAACATGACTTGTTGAACATTTACGGTAGCGACTCGTCTTTTGTGCTTGAGGCGTTGAATCACTACAAACGCAATGATGGAAAGGCGGTTACAATTCGAGCCGTTGCTTTTACCGATCAAAATGAGGAGGGGTTGGTAACTTCGGTCAGATTCTACACAGATACAACACCGCTATTTGCATAGTCGTAGCCCAACAATCGCGTTGCAGCAGAGGGTTAAGAGATCTTGGTATGGATGCAAACGTTACTCGCCATCGCTGAACGCAACCGTTATTTGTCAGGGTTTAGCATGTTGATTTTGGTTAGACCAAATCGGCAGTTGATTTACTTTCTCTAGCGTTAACTCTACATAAGTGGTTTGACTTTCCCCCACCAATGTTTTACCGAAATAGCCTTCAGATCCATCATGGGTATGAGGGCCAGTATTCACCACTGTGTAACGTCCCTGTTGCACAGCCTGGTTAAAAGGAGAGCCTACCGTCACAGGCCAGCGTGAAGCAAATATAATAGCGCTAATGTCCTCAACCCAATCTCGACTACCCCGCAGATGGTACACGCGATCAACCGCCTCGAAGCCAGTGTTACCATCAAAACTACCCCCAACGGACACTACAATAAACTGAGCGTTGAGCCATTGATCTAGGTAGGGAACTGCACCCAGAGCAACCTGTGCGCCTCCGCTAGTACCAATCAGAATCAGCTTTAGCCGTTCTTTCGGGTATTTGGGGATCGGATATGCAGCGTTCATGCGATCGCCAATCGCGCTAGCAATTCCCAAATTATAAACCTCACCGTAGCGCTCATCCGCAGAAATGGCAAACCGCCAAAGATTGCGAATTTTAATCAGGATATCTGCATTCTTGAGCCAGCCATCTGCTTTTGCCGCAGCACGCCACAAAGGTGCCAAAAAGCGATTTCCTCCCAAGCTTTCGTTAGCAGCTGAATAAGGAAACACATCTGAAACTACTACACAATTGGGATGAAGTTTCTCTAAACGATCCAAAAAAAATTCCTCGCCAGGGGTCAACTCGTTAGCTGAGAAATCTCCCACTCCTGGCAAAAAAATAATGTAGCAATCAATATTTGCAGACTTGGTATCATTTAGAGAGCGATCGCCTGGTGGTAATTTCTTAGTCTGGTTATTCTTTAACCCCAAAGTTTCAGCACTTTGGCTTAACCACCATACCAAAGTCCCTACAGGTGACAAAGTTCCCCAGACAAGAAGTATTACTCCTGCTAGAATCAACAGCTTTAGGGTGTCACTTTGCATTCTTAGCAGTATTCGTTTGATCAACTGTAGCATTCGATAGATATTTGGTGCATATTCAACAATTTCAGGCTCTTGAAGAAGAATGTCTTTATTTGTTGTAATTAATTGTATGAAATTCGATTTTTTTGAGTTTTTCATCCCTCCTTAGCCGTAAAAATGAGCGAAAATCACAAAAAATCAAAGCAAGGGCTATGTCACACACTTAGATACGCTCTAGCTCTGAATGCCGACTTCTATGAAAATACTCGCAATACCCCCAAAACTCGGAGGTTAGCCCTAACTATTGTGATTTTGGCTGCCATTTCTTATGCCATAGGTAGTGCTGTGATTTTGTTAATCAATCGAGCTACCGTTTTTATTCTATTGCTGGCACTTGTGATTAATGCGATCGCAGTTGTCGCAGGATACTATTTTTGGACGTTCACGATTTGGAAGATAGGGCAATGGCTCAAGCCAATCGATCCTACCTACGGCGATCTACTCGTTCCCATTGGCTTTGCCTATGCACCACAAGTGCTAAATTTTTTAACCCTAATTCCCTTATTGGGACGACCAATTGAATTGATATTAGCGGTATGGAGTCTATTGGCGGTAATTGTAGCAGTCCGTCAAGGATTAGATATTAGCACTTGGCGAGCAGCGTTTATTTGTTTAATTGGTTGGCCTTTGATTCAAATTGCGGTTGGTTCTGTACAACTGTTGCAGCAACAATTAGTGAAATAGCGCAGGTAAACAGCGTGAACTATCTACTTTGCTGTATCTTCCTTGGGAATAGTAAAGAAATAATACTAAAATTGATTGATTTCTGCTTAACTAACTTCCTTGAGACGTAGTGCATAGATGCAGAGTGCGTAACGCCAATTTAGTGCAAAACCTACTTTTCCCACTTTTTTTATATTTTCAAGGAAAATTTTTTTAAATTACATACTTTTCTCACTCAAAGCATATTTACATTCTCATACTTTCTGCTATTGAATATAAAATAACTCAAAAACATAAGTTCAATTTCAAAATCACGATTTTCACTAGCAAATACAACTCTCAATTGGGAATAGTTTTATGAGGAAGCTTAGTTGCAATCAAACACAAAAACAAGCGTTTTCCTTGACACAAGTGAGAATAATTTAAGTCGATTGTTCCCCGGAAATACTACGTGAATACTACTTAAGCGATTTGGGTATAGTGTGAATCCTTAAGTTATGGGTTGTTTGTTTTATTCACTCACCCTCATTAGACATTAGGGCATCTAGCTAGCATAAAGGTTACAGGGATGAAAGCAAATTGGTACGGTCAATCGCAGGCAAAGTATTTAGCGTTGAATGTGAATCTACGGGAGTTTTATCAACGCGTTAATTACATCTGCTACTTGCAAACTCATGGTAAGCTTTCGCCACAAGATGCTTACACCCAGCTTGAAGTAATCTGGAAACAGCTAAAACTTGCTAAAAAAGAATTCGACATCAGCTAAATTTTTGACAGAAAGAAACTCCGATACAATACATAGCTTGATTTTTTTGACTAATCTAGTTTAACTGGCTTATCTGCCCTTGCAACTAGCTGTAAAAGCTGGCAAATTTAGCCATACTACCACTGAATCTATAGCTAATATGGTTCGCCGATTTTATTTTGAGTTAGAAAAAAGTCGAACGATTTAATTAGGGTTTTCGATTTCGCAAAAAATGGGGTATTTCCACGGTAGTTATGCGATCGCCTTAAACAAGGACGCCAACAGTGAGTGATTGATTCGACGAGAATCCAATCAAATAGCCCAAACCCTTATAAAATATAGATTTTTCTGTTTTTTGGTGATTTCTCTAACTCCGAAAAAATTAGCGAACCGGGAGTCATAACACCTTTAATCAGTCGATTAACCAGGGGGTTAATTATGGTATCACTTTTTACACGATGCATAGCAGAATTCGTTGGGACATTTGTGCTAGTTCTGGGTGGCTGTGGAAGTGCTGTTTTTGCAGCAGCATTTCCTGATGCGAAAGCCAATGAATTGGGAATAGGTTTTGTAGGTGTTTCTTTGGCATTTGGTCTAACAGTGCTGACTATGGCCTACGCAATTGGTCATATCTCAGGTTGTCATCTTAATCCGGCTGTATCATTTGGTCTTTGGTCAGGAAAGCGTTTTCGAGGCTCTGAACTGCTTCCATATATCGTTGCTCAAGTATTAGGAGCAATAGTAGCCGCAGGTCTAATTTATTTCATTGCCACTGGTAAACCAGGATTTACACTTTCTGGTTCCAATCCACTCGCGACAAATGGTTTTGGAGCACATTCTCCCGGAGGTTATTCGCTGCTTGCCTGTTTTATCACAGAGGTTATACTTACCTTCATTTTTTTAATTGTGATCTTAGGTGCAACTGATGGCCGCGCTCCTAAAGGTTTTGCACCAATTGCTATTGGTTTAGCACTGACACTGATTCATTTGATCAGCATTCCAATCACTAATACATCAGTGAATCCTGCTCGCAGTACTGGCCCTGCACTTTTTGCTGGTGCACAACTGTTTAGTCAATTATGGATGTTCTGGGTAGCTCCAATTTTAGGTGCAATACTGGCAGGTTTATTCTATTCAAGAGTATTAGGTGAATCTGGAGCCCCAATTGTGGGTGAGGCAGAACCTGACTTTCCACGGGATGTGGAGGGTTATTCGCGGCGATAGTTCGCTCAATCTGGTGTAAGTGGTAATTGCACAAATGAAGCTAGTGGGGAGCATCAGCGATGAATAAATCCATAGATGAGAAATATCTGGAATACCTCGATGAAATATTTGATCATTTAAATAATGGTCGCTGGAATGAACACACAGTTAAAGAGCAGATTTCTCTTTTGGTGGAAGCTGGGTATAAAAGATATTTCCAATGGAGAGATATGAGAGATTTGGTCTCAAAACTCGAAGATGTTACCGGATTAAAGTGTGAGATTTGAATACAGAGTTTCTCATTTGAATCCAGTATGTTCGTACCAGAGATTGTGCTCATAGCTGATTGTTGAAAATGAAGGCTTACTCATTAGATTTGCGGCAAAAAATTATTAACGTCTACAACACAGAATCTATTTCACAACGTCAACTGGCCAAACGTTTCAATGTCAGCTTGAGTTTTATTCAAACGCTGCTCAAACGTTACCGCGAAGAAGGGACAATTGCCAAAAAACCATATCGTGGAGGAAAACCAAGAGTGTTGAATGCAGCACAATTGGAACAATTACGGCAGTTAGTAGTAGAGAACAACAATGCCACTTTAGAAGAACTGTGCAAACTGTTATACCAGCAAACTCAGATACAAGTTAGTCGTTCCACAATTGGTCGTATTGTGCAACTAATGAAGTTGAAACGCACAAAAAAGTTTCACACCGTTGAACGAAGTAGTGAGCGAGTTCAAAAACTGAGACTGAAATATTGACATAACATCATGTCCGTTTGAACACTTATCATATCTGTGAAGATCGATAATAGGTAATGGGTAATGGGAAAAACCAATTACTAATTACCAACAAAGCCAACCATCGTAATTCTCGTTACCAGGTTGGTTGCATAACTGTGCAAAATGTGACATGAAATTGGTGCGATCGCAAGCGCAAGACATATTTTGCAGTAGAGAAATTCTGGAAAATTGCCTAATATCCCGCCACTGTACCCATCAGTGGCGGATTATGGTAGATTTAGTTAACTTTTTGTGTAATTTTTCCAAACCTGGACGATCACTTGAGCGTCTTTCCCAAAGAAAGCTTCTCTATCGCCATTGCTCCAAGTAACCACACAAGCGATTTCCTCGTTGCACATATTGAGATGAACTTTCCGAAACCGAATTTGGCGAGCGCAAGCTAAATTGATCCAGCCTCTTGTAGGTGTTTGACAAAGGATGAATTGTGTCATGATTAATTAGACCTTGTATAAGTTAGATCTTGTATGGAGGTTAAGAGAGGCGTTGTCTACTTGGCGGTGGGAACGCCTCTCTTTGTTGTCATTATAATATGATTAAATCATATCTTAAATATAAAAAATCATATTTATGATAAAATTAGTGTATCTAAAACAATACTGGATATGTTAGTTAGTAGTTAGTAGTTAGTGGTTAGTAGTTAGTAGTTAGTGGTTAGTAGTTAGTAGTTAGTGGTTAGTAGTTAGTAGTTAGTGGTTTACTACTCTCTCCACTCTCCCACTCCCAGACGCGCCATGGCGCGTCTCTACATCTCTCCCACTCCCCCATCCCCTCATCTCCAAAAAAAATGACTCAAGACATGCAACGCGAATTTGCCAATCGCGATGAATTGGTAGCTTACCTGCGCGAACAATTTCCCGAAGTCGCAAAACGCGACGATCGCATTAGTCCAACTGTGGGCGGACGCCAAGCGGCTCAAAAAGTACTGCAAAAAGTAGACCCAGTCCGCTATGCGAAAACACGTAACTTTTTCACAGGTGCGGTAACAAAGCTTTCTCCTTACATTCGCTACGGCGTTCTCAGTTTGCGCGAAATCAGAGATTATGTTCTTGACCGCGTCCAAAATCAAGACGATGCTACTAAACTAATTAACGAGTTAGGTTGGCGTGACTACTGGCAGCGGCTGTATCTCAAGTTGGGAAATAACATCTGGCAAGACCAAGAAGAATACAAAACAGGTTATACTCCCAGCGAATACGCACCAGAATTACCAGACGAAATCAAGCAAGGTACAACAGGCAGAGTTTGCATCGACAGTTTCAGTCAACAACTACGAGAAACAGGCTATCTTCACAACCACGCGCGGATGTGGATGGCAGCTTATATCATCCATTGGCGGCGCATTCGCTGGCAAGCTGGAGCCAAGTGGTTTCTCGAACATCTTTTGGATGGCGACCCAGCTAGTAATAATATGTCATGGCAATGGGTAGCTAGTACCTTTAGCCATAAACCGTATTATTTCAACCGCGAGAACTTGGAACGCTACACCGAAGGCGTTTACTGTCGCCAATGTCCTCTCTATGGTGATTGTGACTTTGAAGGCAGCTATGAACAATTAGAACAGCGACTTTTTCCGAAAGGAGAATTTACCAAAAAACCCAATAGCCAAAGTTGGCAGAAGGGCAACAAACGGCGGTAGAAATATTATTTAAGGCGATCGCTTTCTACTCACAAAAGCCAAACAGCGATCGCACACCCGCAGCCCAAACTAATACAGGCGATCGCTTATTTGATAGGTGTATAGCGGTTTGCAGACGAATGAGGTACAAATTTAAATCAGTCAAACTCTTGTGGGGTGGGCGTCCTCGCCCGCCCGCGTGTATCTGGCTATAAATGCGATCGCTCCAGTGATGTAGCCCCCAATCGCTCACTACAAACCTCTCATAATTAATGCGATGAACCACTACAGTGCTAAAGGGCAAATGCATTGCGGCCGATCGCAACTCCACTAGTTAGCAGACATCATTACCAGAGTCAACCAAAGCAGCAATAGCCGCTGCAACCAAGGCACTAACTGAGGAAGCTGCTATAGAAATGTCTTAGGGGAGAGCGATCGCCACCCTAAAAAAGACTCTAATTGCATCCCTACGAGAACACTGCACCATCAACGTTACAGCTGAGGAAAATTCAATATATTTAGCATACAAGCGTACACTTCTTCTCAAATGGCACGTTCTCCCCTCAATTGATAATTCTCTCAAAACTGGTTTGATGCCGGAGATCTTGCGGGAGTGTTTGCCGATATGCAAGTCAGAGTAAAAGATAAAAAGTTCTTAATCTTCCGTTAATATCGCGATGAGATACTAGACTCACATGTATCCGCTAGGTTCGTAATTACTAAGCGATCGCAAACAATGAGGGAATAGGGCGATCGCTTCTTATTGCTCGTTAAATGCCTCTAGCTTGGCTCGGACAGTAATTACTATTTCCATGACTTTTGTCAATCAGTTAAAATACTCAAAATATTCTGAATAATATCGTGCGAGAGCGCAGAGGGCGATCGCAAAGTATGTGCAAACGTCAATGGTGGAATAGAACAAATTTGCTACGCCGATTCGTTGTGTACAGCATCGCAACTCTAATATTGCTAATAGGTAGCGAGATATTTATCCCTACTGTCCTGGGACAGTTGCCATCCTTGCCTGCTTCAACCGGGACGCAACCACTTCCTTTTGGGGTAGAACGGCGAGGCACATTGGAAGCCACTGGGGTGCGCCTGGACGGGAAAGAACTATTTAAGATAGCGTCTCCTGCAGTTTTTGATCGCAGCGAACCCAGTAGCCAGATCCCAGTCGAAGTACGCGCCAGACAGGTGGAAGCCAATCTTGAACAACTGATTGTAGACAGTGGGTTGTCGGAGGAGGCGATGCTTGATCCAAAAACGATGCAGGTTTTGATCGAGACGCTGAATAGGCAGCCGGTTCTATTTGTCACTGATGCAAACCTGGCGGAACCAAAGGTATTGCTGACGGTGACAGACGCAGATGCCCAATATTATTCAATCAGCAAGGAAAAGTTGGCAAACCGATGGCAGAGGATTGTGGAGAGTGAACTGCGGCAAGCACTAGAACTGCGGCAACCGGAAGCATTGAAGTTGCAAATCTCTGAAGTGGTCAGGATTTTGATTGCAACAGTGCTGTTAACGGTGTTATTAATTGGAGCCTGGGTATTTTGGGGATGGCGCAGACAGCAGCTTGAGGAACAACAGGCAGCAGAGATGCTCTCCGCTCAAACCGAGGTTGTACCTGGGGTTGAGGCAACTGACACAGAGCCTCGTCTGGGACTGTTTCAGGGGTTACATCACTATTTGGGGTTACAGCGACGACTTCAGATTGTCAAGTTTTTGCGATGGTTAATGTTTTGGGCGATCGCCTTTGTCTGGGTAATTGGGATCGCCTATAGTCTCAAAGCCTTTCCCCAAACACGCCAGCTTGCTAACAGAGCGATCGCAATCCCGATTGTGATTCTGATTGCCTGGTTCTTAACCGGGTTAATTAACCGCCTAATTGATCTTAGCATCGATCGCTTCATCCAGAATTGGGAGCAAGACCAATCCTTAAGCGAAGCGAATCTCCAACGGATTGCCACGATCGTCAACGCTCTCAAAAGGCTAAAAATGTTTCTGATTTATGCCGCGAGTATCCTCTGGGTACTCCAGTGGCTTGAATTAGCGCCAGGATCGATCCTGGCGTTGGGTGCATTGGTAACACTGGCGGTTTCGTTTACCGCACAAAGCCTAGTCAAAGATCTGGTCAATGGGTTCCTAATTTTACTAGAAGACCAGTTTCGGATTGGAGATTACGTCAAGATTAACACCACTTCTGGATTTGTGGAAAACCTGAATTTGCGTATCACTCAGATCCGTAATGACGATGGTAATTTGATTACCCTGCCCAACAATTTAATTACCCAAGTGGAAAATATGTCACGGAGTTGGGCACGGGCAGATTTTCGCATTGAAGTCGCTTACAATACCGATGTTGACCGTGCCCTCGCCGTTGTTCGAGAAACCGTCGATCGCATGGCACAAGATCCACAGTGGCAATCATGGATTCTGGATACCCGAGAACTGTTTGGAGTTGAGCAGGTTTCCCATACCGGAATCACGATCCGGATCTGGATTAAAACAGCTCCGCTCAAACAGTGGATGACAGCACGGGAATTGCGTCGTCGTCTCAAAATTGCCTTCGATCGCAACAACATTGAGATTGGCATACCCCAGGTAGTTTCGCTGGAAAAAGTTTATGGTATACCCAACGACATTGAAAACTCAAAAGAGATTGAGTAGTGTTCCAGGCTAATTTAAAAAACGAGCAAGCTTCTAGTGGTTCATCGCATTAATTATGAGAGGTTTGTAGTGAGCGATTTATCGCTCAATTTCAAGGGCTAAAGCCCTAACTACGAACTTTCACAACTTATCAAAATTAATGGGACAGACTACTAGAATTATTGCTCCAGGCTATGGGAGTGGTTCACAGTTCTGCAACGACGGCTACCGAAAAGATGAGTATAAACGTAGGAAAACTCGCAGCCAACAAAGAAGATTTCGCACGTTAGATAAATCCACAGCAACAGAATCATGACACTTCCAATCACGCCATAGGAGAGGAAATGGCTACCGATCGTAATGATGCTATTGCTAACTAATTGTTGCAATCCCATCAGCAACAAAGCAGTTAGTAGAGCACCCAACCAGACATCACGCCAACCGACATAAACGGACGGCAAAATCTTGAACAAAATGCAGACAGCCAGAGCCAGAATCAAAAAAGATGAACCGACCTGAAGCCCTTTGCTTAATAGTAGTTCGTCAACCTGGATGAAGGAGAAGGTTTCTCGAAAGGTTGCGACCAAATTTAGAATAGTCTTGATGGCAATATTTGAGATTAATGAAGTCAGTAGCAATAAGGCAGTCCCAAGCACTAACAGAAAAGCCAAAAGTTGGTTCAAAACAAAGGAAAGCACCGTCCTACGAATTGATTCTGATTCAGATCCTGGAGTATTCGATCGCCAAATTTTATTGACTGCACTCCTCAGAACGGCGAAGACTGTACTACCTGAAGATAAGAGCAAGCCAAATCCAATGATTCCGGCTCCGGTACTATTTTGGTTGAGGGTAGTGACAGTTGCTTTGACCAGATCGTGAACTTCTGGAGGCAGATACCTTTGTACTACTTCTTTGATGTATTGAAACGCTTCAGTATTGGGTTCAATCAGCGAACCGATAACGCTCAGGATGACTAATAGAATCGGAAACAATGAGAACAAAGCGTAGTACGACAAAGCCGCTGCCATACCGGAGCAATTATCTTGATTCCACTTCAGCCCTGTCTGGATGAGGAGTTGAGCCGGTTTTGAGGGCAGGATGGTAGACCGAATATATCGAATCATAAGGACTGATATTTGGTTCAGACTCTCAAGAGGTGGCTGCCAATGTGACCAACCTGCTTGCCACTATAACAGGCAACTATAACAAAACATCGCTCCCCGACTTAGGCAAGTTGGTCTGACCAAAAGCTGAAAAAGCTTTTAGCGATCGCCCTAGGCAATATGAGCTAGCTCAGAGAAGTTATTAGAAATTTTTGTCAAATTAAAAGTATTGCAGCTTATGAAAATAACGATCTGACTATAATGATAACTCAGAAACACGCAACCGCATCCAAAGTAGAAAACCTTGCCAGACTTTATCTGGAAAGTAAACCTGCCAGGATTTCTGACGAAGCGATCGCAGATTTGTGTGATTGGCTCATGAGTGAGTTTCAGCAACTGCCTTTAAATCTCCAGTTCTCAGATTACCAACGCTACAGCAATGCTGAAGAGATGTTTGCTGATATTGAGCAAAACCAGCTTTGGGTATCTGCTGACACTTACGATACGAGTATTTTTCCCAATCCTATCTATGGATTTTTCTTTCAGGCTGTGCATGACTACGATCACTACTTGACCAAGAGCGACTTCAGCTTGGAAGGGGAAATTGCAGCATACAAAGCTACAGCAAAACGTGCGCCAAGCCTAGAAATTCAGAAAATTCTCTATTCTGAAATTGTGCTGCGGTCTGCTGCTTACCTTCACTTAGGACATCCACCAACTCCTATGGTTGTATTCCCGTAGTGATTGAGGAGATAGAGAATTTATGCACCAATGTCCTTGTTGTTAGTATCGATTGTTACGGCATATTCAACACCAACAGATTTGCTGGTTTTCCATTACTGGACAAACATGCCTGTTCAATCCGAAGTCCAGTTTGACTACGTATTAACAAAGGAGTAATAACACTATGACTACAACAGTGATATCTTTAAGCACCCCTGCAATTCAGCTAGCAGATATTATCGACTATTCCCAGGGTCGAGTCCAACGCCAGACCTTGCTAGAAGATACAAACTGTCGATACATTCTGTTATCCCTGCCAGCAGGAGCGCAGCTTGCAGAACATAGCGCTCCCCGAAATGCCACGGTCAATGTGATTGAAGGACAGGGTGTGTTGATTTTGGAAGGCAAGGAAATTCGGCTAAAACCTGGAGTATTTGTGTTCATGCCTGCCACTGCACGCCATGCGCTCAACGCAGAGACGAATCTCACGGTTTTGTTAACGCTCTCTGAACGAGCAGCTGATTCCAATTGATTTTGATCGACAGATTCATCTCATGGTTAATCTGTATGCAGCCACAACACCGAATCGACACAAAGCATTCATCATTCTAGACCCCCATGGGCTTTTCGCCCACAACGAGGGAATGAAAATCTCTTCCCCGATCCCCAATCCCCAATCCCCAATCCCTATTTTCAAGGCAGAGGAAGTAGGGTTTCCCTACAGGGCGATCAATTACAGTCAGAATCCATCGCTATACTTTTGGATAGTGAAGTAATCTTTTATCTCCCCATGACAATCAATAAATTTGACATCAAGCCTTTTGCCGTATGCATCCAATACAAGCGACCCAGGAATACTGAGTGAGGTATACATCGCCGGATGCGGAGATACGCAATCTGCCAGAGCAGAGGTTCCTGCAACGATATACACTGTCCCCGCATGGGAAGCTAAAAGAGGTTTTTGATACTGTTGCGACTCGTCCTCTCGTCCACTTCCTCCATTTTTTTTCATCTGTTCATTAAAGGAGTCCGAGTTTCCATAATGCCCGTCAATCAGATAGGAACGCTCATAGGAGTGGCTGTGACCGCATAGCACAATGTCTACACCCGCCTCTTCCAAAATGGGAAGGGCACGTTCTCTCATTTCAATTAACTCAATCTCGGTATCTGAATCGTGTGACCCCTTTGTGTATGGAGGATGATGCCAAAAAGCGACTTTCCAATCTTGACGAGATGAAGTTGCATCATCTGCTAGCCAGGTAAACATTTTCCCTGCAACAGAGCGATCGCTCCCATAGGAGTCAAGACAGATAAAGTGGATGTTGCCATAGTCAAATGAGTAATATGCTGCGGTTGATGACGGCACACCACCTGCTTCCCCACGAGTTGGTAGAGTGAACAGTTCATAATATGGCCCTGTTTGCAACTGGGAATTAGCGCACCCACCATCATGATTGCCGATCGCAGTCCAAAGAACACTGCTGCGTAGAAGTTGGGGATACATGTCAAATATCCCTCGCTGATACTCCTCATAAGTACCAGTATCATAAGCATTATCGCCAAGCATCAGCCACAGATCGGTATGGCGCGTTTGTGTAAATTTCAGATACCCATCTTGCACAGCTGCTGCCAGATCGTTTCCACGTCCCGCGTCCCCTAAAACCCAGATCCGCATTGGTCTGACTCCAAGAGATACCTGGTCTTGCGATGGTGCAGTGACGAAAAAGTAATCTTCAGTTCCGCCTGCTTGTACTCCTGCTATTGTTCCAACCGCGTAGTAATACTTCGTGTCTTTCGTTAGTCCGCTGAGTTTGACTATATGGTCAGACGTAATCGTTGTCTCTTGTTGTTCTAAACACAGTCTGTCAGGAACTGTACCGTACCATACCTTGCCTTGGGTAGGAGCATTAGTAGCCCAGCGGATAGTTATGCTAGACTCAGTGCCTTGTTGTAGATACGGGCCCCTAATAATTTGTAGATTATCAATGACAGTTCTTTTTTCTGCTTCAGGATAAATTACCGTCATCAGCAAAAAGTCATCCTATGTTAATTTATTTAACCAAGACAAATTAATTATTACAAATTTTTTACAAACTAACTATCCTTTAAAGAATTAATTATCAGTTTTCAAGGCAGATATTGACTATGTTCACATCTTGCAGCAGTTACAACAGTCCCTAGGCAAGCCCACCACCCTCAAGGTGGTTTCATGGGACGGAATAAACATTTGAATCCCTACCAAATTCTTAAACTCTTTGTGTTCTACCCTGCACCGAAGCCCTCCGGGTACTCTACCTTGAAGCCGCGCTGCGCGCGTCTACGCCAGTCCCCCCTAAAGGCAAAAGCCAAGACGGGGGCTGGTCTCACCGCTTGCGCGTCTATGCGTCCTTTGTGGTAGCCTGCGGCAAGCCCTCCGGGTGCAAGATTTCAGTAATTCATGAATTCTTGGTGCGGTAAGAATAGAGAAAAAGGGGAGACAAGGAAGAAAATTCCTCCTTCCCTTATCCTTCTTGTCTGCCTTGTCCTCCAAGTCTCCCTTTCAATTTAAAGGAAGATTACTGAGTTGGTGTTCTAGCGGTGACTAAACAAAAAGCGCTTCACTCAAATCAGCACCTTTTAAGTCCGCCTGCTCCAAATTTGCACCTCTTAAATCTGCTTGATTCAAATTAGCATTACTTAAGCAAGCATGACTCAAATCAGCACCTTTTAAATCTGCCCGCGACAGATTTGCTGATACCAAGTTAGCCCTAACCAACCGTGATTGACTCAAGTTAGTATCGCTTAAATTAGCATCTTGAAAATCTGCCGCTGTTAAGTTTGCCTTGCTTAGGTTAGCTCCGCTCAGATTAGCGAAATTCAGTTTTGCCCAACTTAAATTAACTTCACTCAACAAAAGCGAACAGAGCTTGCTACACCTTAAATTAGCATTGCTAAAATTCCTTTCTCCGATTGCGTAACGACGCAGAAGTTCATCAGTTGTTAATCTATTTAAAACAGCAACCCAAGCGCCTTGATAACACCATGTAGTTTCCATAAGACTAGCAGCAGTGTTAATAGCTACCTCGTCACATTTAGATACGATCGCACCATTGCAGCCATCCCACTCACCGCCCAACATAAAAGCAATTTCACTAGCGGCAGCAATTGAGTCAAATAGCAAAACAGATTTTTGAGAGCGTCCTAACCAATTAGTCAAACCAATTAATATAATGTTTTTCATTTCCTAAGCTTCTAAAAGAAACGATTTAAAAAATAGCGTTCATCTTTGATTTTGCAAAAAATTTCTAAATATTTTCGCCCTTACCATCTTCAGCTAAATTGAGACATCCTTCGCCGTCTGAGCGACAATAAAATCAACAACATCCTCTAAGTTTTCCGTACGCTTATAAATTTCACGCTTTACGTCAGGCATTGGGGAGAATCTTTTGCTTGGGGAGTGTACCATTTGGGCTAATAAATTTTCCAGACTATCGCACTCTAACTGTGCAATCAAATGAGTTAAAAATTACAGTATCGAGCAATTCAATTCTGTAATTTTCTGCGGATAAGCATATCACAAATACCCAGTCCCAAAGCAGCATTCCTCCCGCCACCAACATAAAGGTATGGTGGGTGACTAATGCTCATGGCGACTAGTTGAAGAAAAATCCCGCTACAGCATTACTGTAGCGGGTAATAAATTTTTATTTGGTCAATCTAAAATCCAAAATTAACCGAGCCATTCTAAAACAGCTTCTTCTTTGGTGTTGGTATTGCGTGATGGAGTTTCGCGATTAAACTTCATGTGAATTGAGCGGGTTTGCTCACCATCAGCAGCAACAGCCATGATGGGGTAGTCAATCAAGCCATCCTGGAAGGACATCTGGAAGCGGAATGTCCCATCTGGATTTAACTTAATCGGACGACCGCCAATTGTTACGGTAGCATCAGGTTCAGTTGCACCGTAGACAATTAACTCAGCATCGGCAATTAACCAGAACTTGCGCGGACGCATGGGTACAGCGGAAGCAGAGAAGCCAACGCCAGACATGCCGACACCGGACATGGTTAAACCAGATGCGGTTGGAACTGCCCACATTCCTACGCCAGAGGGGAAGACATAGGAACTGATGGCTTGTTCGGGAGTAACTGAACCAGGAACGTGCTGCATAGATCCAAACAGAGAACCTGCAACCCGCATTGCTTCGGCAGATTCCGCCATACCAAAGATTTGGTCGTAAATGGCGTTGCCATTTGCAGCCGCAGCAGCTTTCTTGGCAGGAGGAACGAGCTCGTAGAATGTCTTACCGCGCAAATCTTCTTCAAAGTTCACGCTGATGAAGATGTCCTCAATCCAGTCAGATGGATAGACGGGAGGAACGTGTACGGGAGCAGAACGAGCTAATACCAGCCAACGACCATCAGCACAACGATAGCCGATGTCGATGACATAATCGCGATCGCTCACTGGAATTGGCAAATACCATTCCCGCGCCAGTTCATCACAAGGATATTCCTGGATGCTGTGGGGACTTTGGAACTCTAGGTTAATGTCGGTAACGTCGTAAATCCGCAATGCTAGCTGTTGTCCACCTTGCCTGCGCAGTTCTTCTTTATGCTCATTGGGAACATCCCAATAGGTGTAAGCCCACTGCGGATCGCGGGGCATCAGGACAATGCGGCTGTCACCATAACCATCAGGTAAGTCGCCCAGTCCTTCATCTACATCTGTTAGGATTCCGCCTGTACGGTCTTCTTGGCCTAATTCAAATTTTGCTGCTTCCACGGTTTCCTGTGCCTCCATTGAGCGAGATTGGCTAAGAGAAAGTTTGCTGCGCTCGACTTCTAGTATTGCTGCCAGCAGTTGCGATTTACGCATTCGACTATAACGAGAGACACCATATTCGCTGGCAACTTTGCGTAGTTGCCGCAATGTCATCTCATCTAGTGGTGGGCGTTCTTTTGCCATGAGTTTGGCCTCCAGTTATTTGAAAGGAAAATGATATACCCTTAGTTATGAGCGGTCGATTCGATTCCATCCATCCCAGATCAACTTCGTGATTCCTGATTTCTGTTTTTGCCTATCTGTTTGGTTTTTTAGTGTTTTTTTATTATGTTGGGTCACTCCCTTTCAATTTCCTGTCATGCCAAAATCAGCACTTTGTTGTTTGGGAGTGGATGATCCTTTTGTTAAAAAATACTAACTGTTAACCTCCCGCTGGGATCAAGAGGTCATCAGACCTGTTTTTACTGTTTCCACGAGATTATCAGCCCTTTGGGGATCGAATTGTCATGAAAATTTGACATAGAGGCTGAAAACAACTACTCAGCAATTTAAAAAATGGACAAAAAGTTAAGATTTGATGACAATAACCAAAGCGAAGGAACAAGAAGCTTTGTTCGGAGAACGTCTGAAGCCTAGTTGGTGATTGGGGATTGGGAATTGGGGATTGGTTTTCTTACCGATGCCCCTTACCCGATGCCCCAGTCCCCAGTCCCTAGTTTTAGTAGTGATATAAATCACATCTATACTTGCTTTAAATCACAATCTTTTGCCTGGAGAACAACTGTAATAACTTGGAGAAATTTATAGAACTAAAAAATGAGGTAACAAAAATGACTATTGACTACAGTGATGTCCTTCAAGTTGTTCTGATTGCTTTTGTTGCAAGCTTAGTTTTATCTTCTGCGATTTGCTTGACAATGCCCAAACCTAAAAAAGCTTGAGGCATAGCAAAAATGCTTGCACCAATCTAGCGATTTATCTGATTTCCAGATGCGATCGCCCTTAAAGTATAAATTAAGCAGGAGTATACCTTAGGGTTGTAACCAGCGATTGAGAAATTCCCTAGTCTGATCGTAGAGTTTATTTTCGGCTAGGGGAAAAAATTTATATGACAACCAACATCTCTGGCGATGTCAACAAGAGTATTAATGGGTCGCTCCTGATTGGTATTGGTCTGATTGTCTTAGGAATCGTGGCGATCGCTCCTGACTATGAGAGCGGAAGTTGGATTTCAAAAATTGAACCTTCGCCAGGTACACTGTTGGCAGTAATTTGTCCGCGGTGTGCCTGAATAATTTGTTGGGCGATCGCCAGTCCTAAACCAAAGCCTCCTGTTTGCCGCGATCGCACATTATCTACACGATAAAAGCGTTCAAAGATATGGGGTAAGTCTTCGGCGGGAATACCAATACCATTGTCTTCTACTACAAGAATAGCTCGATGAGCGCGCTGGAAAAGTCGTAGCCCAACTGTACCGCCAGCTGGGGTATATTTCAAGGCATTAGTCAGCAAATTAACAACAGCTTGTTTCAACAATTCTGCATCGGCTTGCAAGTACAGAGGTTGCTCAGGGAGGCGAAAAGTAAAATTGAGATTTTTTGCATCTGCTTGTTGTTTGTACTCATCAACGAGCGATCGCAATAGTTCAACAAAGTCAATGCTCTTTAGTGCTGCGCCATCTAAAGATCCCTCATGACGAGCTAAAAACAGCAGATTGCTAATCAGAGCGCTCATTGATTTAGCAATCTCCTCAATATTTTCCAGGCGAAAACGCTGTTCTGATTCATCTTCTGGTGGCATTAATGCAACTTGGGCATTGCTCAAAATTGCAGCAACAGGAGCGCGTAACTCATGGGAAGCATCGGCAGTAAAGCGCTGTAGTTGCTCATAGGCACGACGAGTTGGTTGCATGGCAAGTCCCCCCAAGTACCAACCAGTAATACCAATCACCCCTAAAGTTACTGGCACACCTAGTGTTAAAAATAGCCTGGCTCGATTCAAGCTTTCACGCAAGGGTAGTAGTGGGCGAGCAATTTGCACATAGCCAATAAGTGTATTATTTTGTATTATTGGTAACGTTAACTCTCGTAACCATATCTTAGTGGTTGTTGCGTTTGTTTGGTTGCTATTTATTTGGATAGTCCGAAAACCAGGGGCAACAGTTAATTGTCTGGGAGCAAGTGCACCATTAGATTCTACTAATTTTCTTTTGGAGTTGTACCAACGGACATACACCAGTTCTCTATCTGACGGTAGTCCATAGGCAAGTTTGGGAACATCATCTTTGTTCACCGGCCATCGTTGTCGAGAGAGGCGATGCTGTGCATTTGCTGCAATTGCTTTGCTTGTTGAGTAAAGTTCTTCATCAAAAACCTGAAGTTGCTCTTCAACTCCCAAGAAATAGGCTATGCCAGCAAAGACAACGAGGATACTCCCCATGGACAGTGCAAACAAGTGTGCTAAATTACGACGGCTACGAGCAAACGCAAACATGATTAGTCATTGGTTATTAGTTAGTGGTTAGTGGTTAGTGGTTAGTAGTTGTAGAGACGTGCCATGGCACGTCTGTACATTGGTTAGTGGTTATTAGTTAGTGGTTAGTGGTGATTTCATTATTCCTCACTTCCCCCACTCCCCCACTCCCTCACTCCTCACTTTTTTCGGGTACATCGAGACGATAACCCATACCATAAACATTTTCTAGCCAATCTTTGGCTCCAACTGTTTGCAAGCGCTGTCGCAGTCGGCGCACTAGTGTTGTGACAGCGTTACTTTCAGGTTCTGTTCCCCATCCCCAAAGAGCTTGTTCAATTTGATCGCGAGACAAAACCTGACGTGGATGGCGCATCAGGTATTCCATCAGTTGAAACTCGCGACCAGATAGTTGCACAGTTATCTGATTTCGCTCAATAGTAAGGTTACTCAGGTTCAGATGTAAATCTTCTAAACTGAGAATGTCTCCTTGCCAAAGTGGAGAACGCCTTGCCAAGGCTCTGACTCGTGCTAGTAGTTCTACTATATCTACTGGTTTCACCAAATAATCATCTGCACCCGCATCCAAACCAGTTACCTTATCTGGGGTGGTGTCCTTTGCGGTCAGCATCAGCACCGGAGCAGTTTTGCCTGCCCGTCGATATTCCTGGCAAAGTTGAACCCCGCTAACATTGGGAAGCATCCAGTCTAAAATTAACAAATCATAATCTTTATGAGATAAAAGCCACTGGGCGGTTTCGCCGTCTTCTATAGCATCAATAGTATGTCCTGCTTTTGATAGTGCAGCTCGTAGTGGTTCCAATTGGGCTGAGTCGTCTTCCACCAGTAAAATTAACATAGGGCGATCGCTGTATTTGTTTTTTCTTTTTAGTCTATGCCCACATCCCGATGGTTTCAGATCTTGCGTTCTTTGGGATTAGAGTTTTGGTTACCCTTGCCTCTACTCGCATTAGCCTTTTGGTTAGGGAGCGGATTTGTTATGGATGGAGTGTTAAGTCGCTCTAACCAAACGACTAAATATCTGAAGGTTGATTTTCAATCGGCAAAACAGCCTAGCAGAACCGTACTGTCAATCAAATCAGAAATAAACAAGCGTCAAGGAATTTCCAGAGTTAAAGTCAAAACCGATTCCTCAGTGCTAAAACAACTAGAATTTGAGTTTCCAATCACAAACTTGAATCAGCTGGAAGCAGCAATTAGCCAAGAGTTAGGATTACCTGTCGAAGATGTTAAGAAATTGATGCAAAATCAAACAGAGAAGAAAATAAAGAAATAAATTTCTGGTGGGGTGGCTGCATATCTTTGTGTCTTAGTGTCTTGGTGTTTCAAGATTTTTTAACCACTAAGGCACAAAGGCACAAAGTATTTTCACTCAAACTGTCACTTTGCTATTATTATCGACGTTTACTGGCACTTTCTGGCTACGCTTTGATGAGCCGCCACCGGAGATATCTCGTAATAATCCCATCAGTGCAGGTACTACTGTTGGCGTCAAGATAGTGGAAAATGCCAGACCACCTGTAAGTACAATGCCTAAACCTTGGTAAAGTTCCGAACCTTGTCCGGGTAGGACTGCCAAGGGCAGCATCCCCAGCACGCTAGTACCGGCTGACATGAAGATAGCACGCAGACGATCGTTCGTGGCATTATACAATGATGCATCAAAATCTTCGCCTGCTTCCTGGAGTTGTAAGGCGCGATCAACAAGTAGAATCGCGTTATTGACGACTACACCCGTAAGAATCACGAATCCTAATGCCGTAATCATATCCAAAGGCACATTCATACCCGGAATGCGATTGGCAATTACCAAACTTAAGAGGGCACCGCTCATTCCCATCGGTAATGTTGCCATAATTACCAGTGGGTAGAGGAATGATTTGTAGAGTGCAACCAGCAGCAAGTAAGTAATTAACACCGACAGTACAAAGGCTGTAGCTAATTGCGAGACTGTGGTTGCCAATTGATCTGCCGATCCAGCCAATTCCAAGCGATAGCCCCCAGGCAGGCTAGTACGCAGAGGAGCAAGAATTTCATTTTCGGTACGTTCTACTAAGGTTCCTAAAGGTGCATCTGGTGCGAGAGATGCAGTGAGGGTGATTGACCGCTCTAAGTTGACATGATTAATAACATCTGCTCCAGTAGTTTCACGTACTTCTGCCACGTCTTGTAGTTGCACTTGCCTTTCCCGTGCATATAATGGCAGTTGACGCAATTGTTCAGGCGTTTCCACAAAGGTATTTTTTAATTCCACTGAAACATCGAGTTCCTCTTTGCCATCGATGTAATCGGAAGCGAGACGACCACCCAGCGCCGCTTCCACCATTGCGCCTATTTCTGCTTCTGAAAGTCCGACTTCCGCGAGGCGTTCCCGATTGGGAATCACTTGTAGTTCTCCTGCTCCCATAACGAAGTTGGAGCGGAGATTACGTACACCAGGCAAGGCACGGATTTTGTTAGAGATTTCCTTCTCTAACTTGCTTAACTCATCCAAATTTGCCCCAACGATATCAACCTCAAACTCCTTACCCGGATCGCGGAAGATGGAGACGCGGGTAGGTACCATGAACCGATAGCCAGCAAAGTCATTGATCTTGGCGCGCATCTTGTCCACCATGTCGGCAAGTCCTTCGGTGGTAGCAAATTCTGGTTTGAGAATTGTAGCAACGCCGCGAATTGCCCCTGGACGGTCAACATACATAATCCGGTCAACTTCGGGCTGCGATCGCAAAAAAGCTTGGAGTGGTTCTGACTGGCGTATTGCTTCGGGGATGCTGGTTCCGGGTAAGGGTTCTGCCCGCCACAGCACGATATTGCGGTTGCCTTCTGGTAGGTAGTCGGCAGGAGGAAGTAGGAAAATACTGATAACAAGTAAGGCAACAGGTATCGAAAGAACCAATAGCCTGCGCCCGACTCGCTTGCGTCCCAGCGACCAACTCACGGTAGCAGCGAGGAAATTTTCCAATTTACCTTGAAAGTACCGGAATGTAGCAGAAGACCTCGCCACTGCACGTTCTAACCAGTTGCCACCCCGATACTCTCCACCTTGTAACATTTGCATCGCTTCCGATTGCTTCAGAAAAAGCCCAGACAGCATCGGTACTAAAGTCAAGGCTGCAAATAGGGAAAACAGCGAGGAGGCAGAAAGCGCGATCGCCATATCTGCATATAACTGTCCTGCTTCCCCTGTCACCGTAATTAGGGGCACAAATACGACTACGTTCGTCAGTGTCGAACCCAACATTGCCCCCCACACTTCCTGTGTACCCTCAATTGCAGCATGTAAGGGGCTTTTTCCCTGTTGCAGATGGGTGAAAATATTTTCAATCACGACAATGGCGTTATCAACTACCATCCCCACTGCAAACGCCAACCCTGCCAAACTGATGATGTTTAATGTTCTGCCAAACGCCGCCATGACGATAAACACCATGACTAGGGTTGTGGGAATTGTCAGCGCCACAACTGCCACAGTTCGCATCGAACCCAGGAACAGGATCAAGACAATCGTTGCCAACAGTGCCCCACTGACTAAATTTCCTTGCACAAAGGATACTGACTGGTTAATGTATTCACTCTCGTCATAGTTGTAAACAAAGCGAATACCCTCATTGCGTTTGTCGAATTCGGCTTGCAATTCAGCAATTGCCGATCGTACACCCTTCGCTACTTCTGGCACATTCGCCCCAATTTGACGAATCACACCCACAGCAACCGCAGGTGTACCATTAAACATCAGGGCGCTATCCTGTGGTTTGCGACCCATTGCCACTTCTGCCACATCTCGCAAATATACAGTACCAGCCTCATCCCTTCTGAGAACAAATCCTTCGATTTGCTGAATGTCTTGCGATCGACTTACTGTCCGGACTCGATATTCCCGTCGTCCCAATACCAAGGGGCCACCCCGGATATCACGGTTATTTTCCTGCAAGACTCGCACGACATCGCCGATGGTAAGATTACGGTCAGAAAGTGCTTTCGGGTCAACCCTTACTTCAACTTCTCGTTCTTGTCCACCCACAATCAAAAATTGTCCCACACCTTCCACCCGCCGCAAACGCGGTACTACAACCTCTTCCGCCAAATCCCGGTAACGATTGGGGTCAGCTTGGAAGCCTTCTCTGGTGGCAAAGGGAATCCACATCATCGGCGAACTATTACCACCCACCAGTTCTACATCTGACTCTTGGGCTTCTGGTGGTAGACTTGGTACTTGCTGCAAGCGGTTGATGACATCCAGCAGGCGGTCTTCTAAATTTGCACCATCGGCAAACTCCAAAGTAATATTGCTACGCCCACTGCGTGAAGTACTGGTGATTTCCTCCACGCCCAGCACTTCTTCCATTTGCTCTTCAATCGGCCGGGTAATCAAATCTTCTACTTCCGTCGGCCCCGCACCAGGGTAAGGAGTCGTGATCGAAATTTCCGGGCGATCGCCTCCTGGTTGCAATTCCAAAGGCATTCTTAAAAGCGAGAAAACGCCCAATAGAGCCAGCAAGCAGAATAACACAAATGTACCATGCCGCCAGCGAACAGCAGTTTGGATGAAATTCATAATAATTTATTAGATTTTGGATTTTAGATTTTTCAACGAACCGCACAGACACAGAGTACCCAGAGGAACAGAGAAACAAACAAAACTCTGCGCCCCTCTGCGTTTTAATCATTGAAATGTTTATACATCCGAACGTGACTGACTCTCCAAAACTTTCACTGACGCACCATCAGATAAACCATCACCACCCCGCAAAACTATCTGTTGACCCGCCCGCAACTCTGGGTGATAAATTGCTACCTTTTCACCCATGTCAGCCACCATTTCCACTTCCAACTGTTTAGCTTTACCATCGGCAACAGTAAAGACCAGCCACTGATTTTGTTGGCGCGTCAGGGCATCACGGGAGACAACAAAGCTGGGTTGATTGGATGGCATGATTAGATTACCGGCGATCGCCATTCCCGGTAACAATCCTTGGGGTGGGTTATTTAGCTGGACTCGCACTCGTTGCCGTCTGGATGCAGCATCCGCAGCTGGAACTACCGCTGTAATTTTTGTGCGTCCTTTCCATTGTGGCAATGCCCGTGCAGTTAGCTCTATTGGCATTCCTGGAGTGACTTTACCGCTTAGTTCCTCTGGTAGCTCTAAGAAAATATCCAGTGCATTCCCTGATACTAATGTCACAATTTGATCGGAATTTTCTACAAGATCGCCGCGACTGACATGGCGTGTTTGCACAACTCCAGAGTCCGAAGAAATAATTCGGGTGCGCTGCTGTGCTAGTTTTGCCTGATTTAAAGATGCTTCTGCTGCTGCGACATTTGCTTTTTGGGCGGCAATTTCTTCTTGGATTGGGCCTGCTTTCGCCTCTGCTAAGGCTGCTTGGGCTGCTAGCTGTTGTCCTCGGGCTTCATCTACAGCACTTGTTGCCTCTACAAGTATCCTTTGGGACAATGCACCCTGTTTCACCAAATCTGTGGTGCGTCTGAGGTTATCGAGTGCTTCTTGCTCTCGCGCTTTCGCAGACTTAAGGGCAGCTTGCCGTTGAGCAATAATTTCGGGACGAGTTCCCACCTCTAGGCGGGCAAGGTTACTACGTTGCTGTGCTAATTCTGCTCGTGTCCGTGATATTGCCAACTGCTGATCGGAATCATCTAAAATAGCGATCGCCATTCCTCTTTGAACGCGATCGCCTGGTCTAACTAAAATTTCTTTAACTATACCTCCAGTCTGGGCACGAATCGTTGATTGCTGACTTGCTTCAACCTGTCCCAGTAGTGATACGCTGGTTGTGGCATTTCCCCTTGCTAAGCTCACGGTTTCCACGGGACGAGGTGGCGGCGCTTTCGGCTGCTGTTGAGCCACTGCTGGTTTAGGTGTTCCACCAGGAGAAAGCATCCGCCACAAGACAATGCCGTTAACTGTCAAAGATAATGCTAGTAGCAGCCACAACCAAGGCTTTCTGTTTCTAGGCTTCAACTCAGGCACATCAGGGCTGTCTAAATGCGTATCAGAGTGTGAGACTTTAGCTTCAGAAGTATTCATGGCTTATTTGTGTGCTTTACTTATTAGCAAGAACTCAACATTAGTTATTAGTTATTAGTTGTTAGTTGTTTGTATTTACCAACCAACAACCAACAACCAACAAACAACAACCAACAAATAATTTCCTAAGCAAAGGTCACACCTACCGGGAAACCTTTACTGTCAATTGTGAACTACTATGTAGTAATATTTCGTAATTTTGAGTTTAGTACATAAATATGACACAAAAATGTCAATTGCAGGATAAAACTAGATTTGCTTTGGTTGTAGCGATCGTTTGGTGTGACATACAGCTATTTTCATTCAGATAGAACACAACCTCACCCCCATCCCCTCTCCGCGAGTTCGGAGAGGGGTACCGGAGGCGGGGTGAGGTTCGAGTGCGGTCAATTCAATTGAAATCTGCTGTATGTCAAGCGTTTAAACTGCTTAGCGAAGTAGCAGGGACTGTAATACTACCCCAGTCAAGGTGTGAGTCTTGGAAATGGATTTTTCTTGGTGTCTTTGTGTCTTGGTGGTGAAAAAAGAATGATTGAAACACTAAGACACTAAGACACAAAGAGGAAAATAGTCTTCTCTACTAAGATAGTGGTTCGTTTTTTACCCACCTTGACAGGGCTAGGACTGTAATACCTAGAGATTGAGTTTTCTGGTGTTGCTGAATAATGGGATGAATGAGGCTGACGCACCAGACGCGGTGATTATTGAGTCATGCAAATTCCAAAATCATCCCACAATTATGCAACGCCAGTTTTCTTTGTGTCTTTGCAAAGCACATTGCAAGTATAAGCAAAGCGCGATCGCACTCCGATACATAACCATCTGTGGTAATCCTTTGGAGAAATGGTATAAAAATTCCAGAGGAACTTGGTGATTTGAATGATAGGTCAAATTCTCGATGGACGCTACCAAATTCTCGAACAACTGGGACAAGGTGGATTTGGTATTACTTTCCTTGCTATTGACATAAAACGACCAGGGAATCCTCAGTGTGTTGTAAAGCAGTTTCAACCAATATCTACCGATCCACGCATTTTGGAAGTTGGAGAAAGATTATTTAAAAGGGAAGCAAAAGAACTAGAAAGATTAGGAAATCACGATCAAATTCCGCGCCTTCTCGCATACTTTCAACAATATCAACAATTTTATTTAGTCCAGGAATATATTCAAGGTCACGACCTCAGCCAAGAATTATTACCAGGTACACAACTGAGTGAAGCTTGCGTAACTAAACTTTTACATGATATTTTAGAAGTTTTGGTTTTTGTTCATCAACAAAACTTAATTCACCGGGACTTGAAACCCTCAAATATTCGACGACGTGAGTCCGATCGGAAAATTGTACTGATTGACTTTGGAGCAGTTAAAGAAATCACCACCCAAGTAGTTAATCCTCAAGGACAAACAATAATTCCTACTCAAATAGGTACTCCTGGTTATATGCCTACTGAACAAGCAATGGGTCAACCAACTCTCAGGAGTGATATTTATGCAGTTGGTGTTATTGCTATCCAAGCTTTAACAGGTATAAATCCCGATCCTCGGCGTGGTGGATTACCGACACACCCCCAAACAAAGGAGATTATTTGGCGCGATCGCGTTTCGGTTAGTCCCAAGCTAGCAAATATCATCGATAAAATGGTGCGCTATGACCACAATCAGCGTTACCAATCAGCAAAAGAAGTATTACAAGCTATCAAAACACTTTCATCCCAACCCAAATCTAGACCTTGGAAAGTTTGGCTTGGTGTGGGATTTGTAGCAATATTTGCACCTTTAATTGTGTGGTCGTTTTACTACTGGAGAGCTTCTCAAGTTAAATATTTATCTTATCAAAATTCAGAGCATAATGTTCAAATTAAATATCCAGAAAACTGGATTAAACAAGAACTAGGAGATTTTGGTGAAGTCGCTAGATTTTTTCCTGAGTATCAAAAACAATCTAGCAAATGTCCGCTAGAAATATTAATTCATGTTAGTGATTTATCACAACGACTTCTCTCACTTAATGAATATAAAAATATCGCTATACAAAAAATTAAGAATAATAACCCTGGTATAGCAATCGCTGAAAACAAAAATTCAGGTATAACGTTAGCCAATTTTAACGCCTATAAATTAACTTATACTCGCCAAGAGGGGCAATGTCATCTTCAAGTTATGGAAATTGGAACTGTGAGAAATGGCAAAGCTTACTTTATTACCTATACAGCAGATTTAGAGCAATATTCTCAATTGATGCCGATAGTGGAACAGATGATCGAATCGTTTCAAATTAAGTAGATCGGCACAATTAAAGTTAATTCGGGAAGATCGTCATTTGTCATTTGTCATTTGTCATTGGTAGGGATTTTAGGCGTGTTTACTTTTCGTAACTCGCGTTATGTTTATTTCCACCCATCTACTTAACGCTCAATAACATATGAAGTATTGAGATTAACCTGAATATTCTTTTGCCAATATTTGAGATTATCACTGGTGCATAGAATTATTAGCTTCACCAGCTTTTTGATAAGCTTCTGTAGCATCACGAATTCTTATATGAGTTTTATAAGCTTCTGTAACAACTTCAGGAGTTCTTGTATAAGGTTGATAGATAGGTTCACCAGCTCTTTTATAAGGTTCTGTGGTAGCTTCACCAGTTGCGTTTATGCCTTGCATGGCCTTAAAAGTATTGGTGAGTGTGTTTATGTTTACTGCATTTGCATCCACTGCTTCTTGTTGTTGCGCCATCGATTGCCTTCTTCGTGGATTATTTGCCGTTTGAGGAGTGATGGCTACTGATGGTTGTGAGTTTGCGGGTACTGGTACTGTTTTCCGTCTTAGTCGATAATTCGGAGTTTGAGGAGTGATGGCTACTGATGGTTGCGGATTCACACGCGGCGCAACTGTTCTCTGTCGGCTTGGTTTTGCAGTAGCTGGTGGTTGAGAGGATGCTAGCGATTTCTGTGGTTTTGGAGGTGAGGTAGTGACAGCGGCTTTTGGTTGGGCTATTTTTTGGGTTCTTAATAGATTCTTTGACGTTTGAGGAGTGATAGTTACTGATGGTTGCGGATTCACACGCGGTGCTACTATTTTCGGTGGACTAGAATTTGCAGGAGTTGGTTGTTGAGACGGTGCTGGTGTTTTTCGTGGATTTGCAAACGCTATGTTTGCAGGAAGATTTAAATAAGTTTTGATGGGAATACCCAAAAAATCCGTCGTCTCAGTTCTTGCGTCTCTTCTCGCTTGTCCGTGAATTCCTACTAAGCGTCCCCGTTCGTTTAAAATAGGGCCACCACTCATTCCCGGTTTAGTAGGAACGTTAAACACTAAAGCATATTCATCTTTGGGGTTTTGCACGACCCTGGTAACAACTTGCGGTAAAATTATGTACTCACGTGCTGTGCTGACTCCATCTGGATCTGCCCAACCAGAAATATAAACTGTTGCACCTGGATTGAGTTGGTCAGAAAATACCTCTGCTTTCCGATAGTTCTGTGTAGTGGTGAATTGCACCTCAGCTAAATCAACATTACCGATGCGTTTTGTTGTGCTAGAGTTTATCTGATGTTTTTTGCGATCGCTAGTCTGAACAGTATAGTTCCCCGTGTTTTCTTCTACGACATGCCAGTTCGTCAAAACAGTATAAGTATTTCCTCGACGCTTAACAATCACTCCAGAACCAGTCTTTGCACCATCAATGCGAACTGTCACCTGCTGGGCGACATCATTCACATTTACTGGTATTGATGCGATCGCAAACAGTACAAGAGGTACTGTACCAACTAAACCAACAATTGCATAAAACCGGGATGAAAATTTCATAAGTAGAAATTTTGAGAATCGTCAAAAAGTTACTTCCAGCATTTAGCTGATTCTGCAACCTATCATTGACGTGTCTACAAGAATTGTAAGAATACTTCGTATCTGCAAGCAAGCTATTCTTGCAACTTAATTTTACTCCTATATCCATAAATTAAATGCTAAAAACTGCGATCGCATATATTCATCTCAAAAGCATCATGCTTCTAAAACAGAAGTGCGATCGCTTATTCTTAACTGTTGAAGATACTACGCGGTTTGACCTTTCTCAGCGGATGTTTCCTCTGTACCGCCTTTTAAGCGGCTGACCGTACTTCTGCGGACACGTTCGCTTTTGCGGACACCACCTGCCATCTCATATTCGCGGCTATTTTTGCCATACTTAAAAGCAACCCCAATCAGCATCTTGTCCATGAGTTCGCCCAAGTTTTTTTCCAACTCTTGAATCTCTGTTCTAGAAGAGTCAATCACCGCTAGAGCAGTATTATAGGCATCAATTTTGGTACGTAACTGTTCCATTAGTTGTGTCATGTTTTGGAGATTGCGAGTATCCCCAAAATCCATGTTTGCATCAATTGCTTTTAGTCCAGAGGATCTTAACTGAGCTTTTTCTAGAATGCGGGATGTCCGTCTTTGACGAGTCATAGATATACTCCTTACAGAGAGTTCTAGAGCTAGCTTGCCCTACTGAAGCTGGATTCTGAATCAGCAGAATTGACAGATTATTGTATTTTTTTATAACTATTTTTGTGCTTAACTTAGTAATTTCTCTTAATCCTTGCTGTTGTCTAAACAGATCACCCCACCGCTTACACCATTTTTTCTTGGTAAGGGGAGGTGTCTAAGCAGATGCGTCAAATTATCGTGTCGTAACGACAGCTTGTTGTGATCTAAGGACAACTTGTCGTGATCTAAGAACAACTTGTTGCGATCTAAGGACAACTTGTTGCGATCTAAGAACAACTTGTTGTGGAGTTGCGATCGCTCATTTTTATTCTGACTTCACTAAAGCATAATTACCGTGTTTCCAAGTATTGTAGAAATTTTTTTGTATCTGCAAGCAAGCGATCGCCCCATAAATTTTTCTTGAGAAATTCTATATTTTTGTATCTACCGTCAATGCTAATTGCTTTTTTTCCTATAGCTAGACCTTGTTGGCGATCGCCTTTTGTATACAGTGCTACTGCTAATGCCAGCATAGGTTCTGCGGCTTTTGGCTCAATATTAACCGCAGTTTGCCATTGTTTAATAGCATTAGCCACATCACCCTGTGCGTATTTGACTAAGCCAATGTTGTTAATGGCGGGCCAAAATTTTTGATTGGAGGAGATTGCTTTATTATATTGAGCGATCGCATTTGAGTATTGACGCAGTATATAGTAGGAATTACCCAAACCAAATAATCCTTCCGGATCGTTAGGTTTTAACTTTAAACCCTCTTGGAAATAACTAGCAGCAGCTTGGTACTTTTGCTGTTGAAAGTGAGCCGCACCTAAAACAAATACAATATCACCATTTTTGGGATTGAGAGATTGTGCTTTTTTCAGGGCGGCGATTGCATCATCTATCTTTTTGAATTGCAAATACAACACACCTAATAGAGACCATACTTTATCATTATTAGGAGCTAAATAACTTGCTATCTGTGCCCGTGGCATAGCTTTGTCATACTGTTGAGATTGGAATAGCTTTGCTGCTTCTTGTGCCAAAACTAAGCCTTCTTGACTAGCTTTATTTGGATCTAGTTTCTGACCTTGCTTAAAGTCTTCACTGGCTCCTTGCTCATCTCCCTTTTTCCAACGATCTACTCCTCGGCTAAAGTAAGCTTGGGCATCACTTAATGTAGGGTATGTAGTTGGGGCAGGTTGATTGACTGGTATATTTCCAGTAGCGCTCGCATTGGATTGTGATGGTCTGGTTTCAATCGCGGGTTTTTTTGTTTGACTAGTAGTGTCATTATTTGTGCTTGCAATATTAGGTTTATTTGCTTGTTCCTGTAGCCTTTTTGCTGTTGGTGAAGCAATTTTCAGGTAGATCTGTATTGGAATTCCTAAAAAATCTGCTGTTGCAGTTCTTGCATCTACTCTTGCTTGTCCGTGAATTCCCACCAAACGTCCTTGTTCATCCAGAACTGGGCCTCCACTCATCCCCGGTTTAGTAGGATTGCTAAACACCAAAGAATACTCATCTTTGGGCTTCTCCACAATCCTAGTAATCACCTGCGGTATTAGTACATATTCCCGTGCTGTGCTCAATTCATCAGGATCGGCCCAACCAGAAATATAAACTGTTGAACGTGCATTTAGCCGATCAAAGTATAAATCTGCTTTACGGTAATTTTGGGTACTAACAAATTGCACCTCAGCTAAATCCAAATTGCCCAGGCGTTTTATTGTACTTCGATTGAGTTGGTATGTATTGCGATCAAAAGTTTGAATAGTATAGTTTCCTGCTTTTTCGACTACATGCCAGTTTGTTAAAACAGTATAAGAATTTCCTTGACGATCGATAATCACTCCAGAACCAGTTTTTGCCCCATCAATGCGAACCGTAACTTGATAGGCTTGCGATTCTGTTAAAGCCGCAGCAACTTGCGGTTGTACAATAACGATTGTTGCACCAACCAATACCGACGACAGTCCATTAAAAAGCTTCATCTTCTCTCCTTACAAGCAACATAAGTATCATCTACTAAGCTGGATTGTTTGGGTGTAACAACTTGTGGCACTAACTGGACGACTGTTTGAATTGGCACTGCCATACTAGAGCGAGTGATTAAATCCTGCAAGTGTTGCTCAGGTTGGGAACCATCTTTGTATACTTCGGGAGCATCCCAAACTGGATCTTTGTGCAAGCTATTAATACCCACTACTTCACCTTTATTATTTAGTAGCGGACCGCCACTCATGCCTTTACGAACATCGTTGGTATAGCCTATTTGGTAGCCTTGCTCTAAAGGTTTGTCTAACAATAACGAAATCTGCCCAGAGGTAAAAACAAACTTGTCTTTTACTCCCCTCTGCGACTGTAAAGAAGACAAATTAGACGTAAATCCACCAACAAATACGCGATCGCCAACTTTCAAGCTTGCTGAATCGCCTACAGTCGCAATTGTATAAACAACATCAGGACTACGGAACTCCAAGGCTGCTAAATCATCATCCTGAAATTGCACCGCTTGAGACACAGTAGCATTATAAACACGTCCATCCGACGTTTGAATGCGATAGGGTGGGTTTGCTGCTCTCAAAACATGAGCATTGGTAATGACTGTATAAATTTGCCCTTCTCTTTTAATTAGAGTACCTGAACCGAGTAACTCTTTTGACAACACTTTCACAGTGATTGTCCCAGCTAATTGTTGTAGTTGTGTAATTGAAAGTGGGTTTGATGACTGGGGAAGTGCAAATTTATGACAATTAGTACAATTAACAAAATTTGGTTGCTGTCTCGGCAGTCCTAGTAATACCGATTTAATAAATGTTTGCAACACATCCTGATGTAGAGACGCGCCATGGCGCGTCTCTACAATGTCTATTTGTCGCATTCTTTTTTCAAAATGGTATAATACACCACCAAGACAAACAACCAATAATAGTGTCTGACTAAATCTGCGCCGTAGACACTTACAAATCATCTCAATTGACTCCCCAACTAAAAGCGAGGTTCAACAGGTGCTGATTGAGGAGTTTTAGTGACAGAAGATTGATTGTTGTCCTCACTGTCGGCTGAGTCAACTAATTGCTTGACATCAAGGTATAAATCACCATCTTCATAGGTGAGATATTGGCTACCACTCAGTTCGATGGGTTCTGTACCAACACCACGACGGAAATCGAGCATTTGTTTGAGGACACGTCCGATATCTGTTCCTGGTTTGAGGGTAATTAAGATATTGTCTGATGTACAAGGTGCGCCTTTACGGTTAGCAATACATAACACCGGATAGTTATTCACGTTTTCTCGACTGGTGATGAAAAGATTACCGTTGTCGTAATAGCGTTGAAACCTGTCAGTCACTGCCTGACAGCGTGACATGCGGTCAATAGATTTACTGAAATATTCATCTTTCCAACGAATAAAAGTCTCATTTCCACGGGAAGTGCGAACCATTGTGACTGGCACACCGTTCAGCTTAGCGCAGGAAAACTTGTTACCCCCGGCGTAACTCGGCTGGTTGCTTGTAGTAATGGCGATCGCTGCCAAAGCTAAAGCCGAAGTCACAGAAGTTGTTGCTACTCCTGGTAAGATTTGACCGAATAACCTCAGCTGCATATATAAGCACTAATGATTAAAAGGACTTTAATGTAAACTTGGCAATAATTAAGCAAGCTACAACTCGAAATTGCAAGATTTCGGATTGATGCTCAGGTATATCAGTTAAAATCTGGTTTTTAGATAAAGAAATTATAAATTACGCTTAATGTGAATTAGAGGCTGAAACCTTGTATTTTCGGTGTAGAGACGCGAAATTTCGCGTCTCTACAAAGCCCAGGATCCTTGATATAACATTGGTTTTGATAATTCACATCAGACGTAAATTTATAGTGTTGCTTACAGATGAGAACAGGGTGTTATCACTAGAAGGTGCAACAGAAAGTGCGATCGCCCCATCCTTCTACCTTTGAAAATAAGGCAGAAGGCAGAGGGCAGAAGGAAAAGAGTATAATATATACTAAATGAACTGGATGCACAACAACTTCTGGAAATAAACCCTAATACTTATAGCTTCGTAAATTTAGTATCCAAGGTCTCAGGACGCTATTTACTGATACCAAGGTTGTTTATTTGTCCTAATTAAAACCTATAGTGAAGGCAAATGCGCCAAACCACAGATGAGGAGTGCAAAAGTCTTGTTTGCTATGGGCAATTAGCTGAGCTTGGCATCAGATAGTAGATTTTTGATCGGAGCTTATTCAGTTATAAATCTCCAATTGCGGACTGAGACCATAGGCATAAAAAACGCACTTGGAGAGAATAATGATGACACACATTGAAGGAACTTTCAAAGGGGCAGGAGGTGTAAATCTCTACTATCAAAGCTGGCAACCGCAGGGGCCAGTACGAGCAATTATTGCTATAGTACACGGGTTAGGAGCGCATAGCGGCTTATTCATTAATGCTGTGCAGCACTTAACTCCTCTTGGCTATGCCATTTATGCCTTTGACCTGCGGGGGCATGGACGTTCACCCGGACAACGGGGGCATATCAATGCTTGGACTGAGTTCCGAGAAGACTTACATACCTTTTTGACGCGAATTCAGGAACGAACAACTAATTGTGCTTGCTTTGTGTGGGGACACAGTCTGGGAGCAGTGATCGCCCTAGACTATGCCTTGCACTTTCCAGAAAGCTTGCAGGGAATCATCTTAACGGCACCAGCGATCGGAAAGGTCAATGTGCCAGCGCTCAAAGTTGCCTTAGGGCTAATGCTCTCACGAGTCTGGCCGAACTTCAGCTTAAGGGTAGGCATTAGGCGAGGTGTGAGTTCACGTGACCCCAAAGTTATCGCTACCCATGCCCAAGATCCATTACGGCACGAATACGGTAGCGCCCGACTGGCCACAGAGTTTTTTGCAGCACAAAAGTGGGTCGAAAGCCATGCATCTGATTTGCGAGTTCCTTTGTTGATTTTGCATGGAAGTGCAGACTTGGTATCCTCTCCAGAGGGTAGTTTGGCTTTTTTCCAACAAGTGACTTTTCCCGATAAAGAACATTACGTTTATCCAGGCGACTATCACGACCTCCACTTGGACATCAATTATCAAGATGTACTCACAGACTTAGGAAATTGGCTGGAACGACACTTAGATGGAGAAATTAACTATCAGTCGGTAGTTTGTCAAATAAAATCTCCCTCTTTACATTCTGAAATGATGAATCTCTAGCTGCGTTTTTTGCAAAAAAGATACAAAAGTGGATTTTGATCCCCATATGGTCTACATTAATAATATGTCCTTTGTATATGGTTAAAAGACATTTAGGAGTGACAGAACCGAAGTCTGAAAAAAACTAATTCTGTTATGAATAGATACCAAATTGAAAGGAGTTATTGGACAAAATTTAGGGTTTAGGTATCAGAAATTGTCATCCAGAATAGATACCTAATTAAATAGGTTGGCATAAATAAAAATATTGATTGTGAGGAATGTTAGTAGTTGGTATTTAGTAGTCAATTACTAGCTACCATCTATTAACACCAACCTAAATGAGGTCTGTTTTACAACCAGTTACTTATTGTTTTTGAATTCAAGTAAGCAAGATTGGATAAATCTTTATCCATCAAATATAAATAGCCTTGGCCTAATAGGAAATTATTTGTTGGTCGTTGGTCGTTGACTGTTGTTTGGTAAATACGAAAAACAAACAACAAACAACAAACAACTAATAACTAATATGAAAGAGTTTCAAGCTCTTTTTGGGCAAAATGTTGTGGTCAGATCAGATATATAAAGCTCCTGTCAACTCCGGGGAAGTTTTGCTAGGGCGTACTTTACCTTCATTATTGGATGAGGCGTGTTCTCGCTATCCCAACTCTAACGCCTTGAACCAATGGACAGAAACAGGCTGGCAATCTCTATCTCATCAAGAATTTCAAAGTGCGATTGAAGAAGTAGCGCTGGGTCTGTTGGATTTTGATTTAGAAAAGGGCGATCGCATCGCTTTATTGATGCACAACGATGTCAACTTCTGTATAGCTGACATGGGTTCTTTGCTAGCCGGTCTGGTTGATGTGCCAATCGACCTGACTCAGACCCTTGAACACATAATTTTTATTTTGCGGCACGCAGAAGCAAAGGTACTGATTATTTCTAATCTAGACTTGCTTTATCAAGTTGTGCCTTATTTATGGGATACGCCCGAACTAAAGGTAGTGATAATTGCCGATGTTCCTGCTGATTGGCAGCAGATACATTCGCAAATCTTAACCTGTCAATTAAGTAGTTATCGGGAGGACAAGACCCAGGAAAGTTCTATAGAGACGGAATGTCTGTGTATTCCCAAGTTCTTCTCACAAGCTAATTTAGAGCGACCATGCCCAGAATTTCCCCAATGTATTCAAGTGTTTTCGCTCTCAGAAGTTCGTGCTAGAGGACGAACTTTGATTTCTGAAGGCAAGCAACAGCAACTGCGCTCAATAGTGACAGCAAATGACCTAGCCACTATTATTTATATCCCCGGAGCTAAGGGAGAGCCTCTGGGAGTGATGCTGACTCATGAAAATCTTTCTGCCAATGCGCTGGCGATTTTTACAGGCATTCCCAATCTAGAATTCGGTGCTAAGGAGGTAATACTTTCATTTCTGCCACTAACGCATGTTTTTGCTCGTGTTCTGCTGTATGGTCATATCAACTATGGGCATAGCATTTACCTCACCACTCCTAACCGAGTCATCAGGCATCTCAAAGAAGTGCAACCGACGATATTCGCCACGGTGCCACTTTTGCTAGAAAAAATTTACAACAGAATTCTGGAAGAGGGGAGCAAACGGACAAAGCTGACAACAGTCAGGGACATCAAGAATAACGTGCTATCACGTATCCGCGCTTTTGCTGTGCAAACGATACGCAGGACAGAACAACCAAAAACGCAAAGATTTCGTTTATCTTCCTTGCGTTTGGGTGCTCACCTGTCTCCGTTGCAGTGGAAGTTCCCGCCTCTGCGAATCTCTGTGTCTGCGTCTCAATTGCGTGAGATAGCATTTACTCAGCGCATCTACAATTGGGCACTGAACCTTGCCAAACAGTATGAACTAGGCAAGTCACCACAAGGGAGATATGCCCTCATGCTCAAGCTAGCCGATCGCTTGGTGTTCTGGCAATGGCGCGCGGTATTTGGAGGTCGTCTCAAATACTTAATCAGTGGGGGTGCGCCCTTGAAAGCAGAGATAGCTAACCTGTTTGGCGCAGCGGGTATCATAGTTTTGCAAGGTTACGGTTTAACTGAAACGAGTTCAGCATTTGCCTGCACTCGCGGACAATTCAACCGTGCGGGAACGGTGGGTGTGCCAATGGCTGGGGTAGAGGTGGCGATCGCAGACGATGGTGAAATTCTCACCAGAAGTCCTTATATCACTCAAGGCTACTACAAAAACCCTGAAGCTACCCAACAATTGATTGATGCAGACGGCTGGTTGCATACAGGCGACCTCGGGGAAATTACAGACGATGGTTTGCTCAAAATTACTGGTTTGAAGAAAAGCCGCTTCAAACTTTCCACAGGCAAGTACGTCACACCGGAGCCTTTAGAAAGTAAGCTAGAACAATCTCCTTTAGTGGCAAAGGCAGTTGCTGTGGGAGCAGAACGCAAATTCTGTGCCATGCTAATTTTCCCAAATCTGGATAACCTGCGTTCCTATGCTCTTAGCGCTGGCATTGATTTACCAACAGAGGCGTTGCTCAAGCATCCTTGCATTATCGCCATGTATCAGGCATTAGTGGATGAAGCCAATTGTCATTTACCCCAATGGTCAACTGTGAAGCGGTTCCGGCTGATTGATGCCACCCTTACAGTTGAAAATGGCACACTGACGCCGACTCAAGAGGTAAGACGCGCAAAAGTAGCAGAGGTTTTTGCTGAAGAAATTGCTGCCATATATGAAGACACGGGGACGCACAACAGGGGAAACGCGGAGATAGAAAATATAGATCAACAGGATACTTCCTCATTTTCCTGTCCTCCCATACCCCAGCCTTCATGTCCGGCGATCGCCCAATCTCTGAATACGTAATTGTTGATGGTTGTTTGTTGTTTGTTGTTGGGTATTTTTCCAACCAACTACCAACTACCAACAAACAACAATTCTTTATTTGTTGTTGGTTGTTTGTTGTTTGTTGTTTGGTGTTTTTCCAACCAACCACCAACCACCAACAAACAACAATTCTTTTTAAAAAAAGGGAAGGTTTAAGAACTTTGGTGTTTTTCCAACCAACCACCAACCACCAACAAACAACAATTCTTTTTAAAAAAAGGGAAGGTTTAAGAACTATGTATAGACCGTTCCGAACAGCTGCGGTTCTCGGTGCAGGAGTAATGGGAAGCCAAATAGCGGCCCACCTCGCTAATGCAGGGCTGACCGTGCATTTGCTCGACATTCCTGCAAACAGCGCTAATAAAAACGAACTGGTCGAAACAGCATTCAAAAAAGCCTTAAAGCAGTCACCGCCAATATTCTTTACAGAAAAGACTGCCCGTCGTGTGATTCTGGGCAACTTTGACGAGCATTTTCAGCGTATTGCTGATGTTGACTGGGTAATTGAAGCGGTAGTGGAAAATCTGAGAATCAAGCAGCAGTTGATGGCACGTGTAGAAAGCGTTATTCGCGATCGGGCTGTGGTATCTACTAATACTAGTGGCTTGCCCATTCACTTAATTGCTCAAGGACGCTCTGAGTCCTTCTGCAAAAGGTTTTTAGGTACTCACTTTTTCAATCCACCCCGCTATTTGAAGTTGCTGGAAGTTATCCCTACAACAGACACAGCGACAGAAATTATCAAAAGGATGCAGTGGTTCGCAAGGCTACACTTAGGCAAAGGAGTAGTAGTAGCAAAGGACACACCAAACTTTATCGCCAATCGGATCGGCACTTATGCGATCATGCTTGGTTTGCGGGCGTTAACCGAGCATGGATATACGATTGAGGAAATTGACACCCTGACAGGAACGCTTGTGGGACGACCGAAGTCAGCCACATTCCGGACGGCGGATTTAGTGGGACTAGATACGCTGATGTATGTAGCAGAGAATATCTATCCAGCGATTCCCCACGATGAAAACCGTGAAATCTTCCACGTTCCCCCACTACTTCGCAAACTAGTAGAAACTGGGGCATTAGGCGCAAAGACAGGTCAAGGATTTTACAAAAAGCAAGGCAAGGAAATTTTTTCCATCAATCCCGTCACACTGGTTTATGAGCCAGCCAAGCCTTTGCATTTAGGGGATATTGAGGTAATAGAGAAAATACCCGATTTGGGCGATCGCTTGCGAGCTCTTTATCAAGACAAAGGTCGTGCAGGCACTTTCTTCCGGGAATTTATCTTAAACTTGCTGGGGTACAGTGCCCGTCGCATTCCTGAGATTGCCGACAGTCCTATTGAGATTGACCAAGCAATGCGCTGGGGATTTGGTTGGGAACTCGGCCCGTTTGAAATTTGGGATGCCCTTGGGTTTGAGACTGTCTTGGCAGATATGAAAACCGCCAATATTCCGGTGGCGGAGTGGGTGAAGAAAGATGGGGAGATGGGGAGATGGGGAGATGGGAGGAATGAAAGTATTCTCATGTCTCCTTCAACTCCACTAGATGAAATTAACTTGGCTACGTTGAAGGCAGATCCTAAAAATACGCTGTGGCAAAATCCCGAAGCGGCGTTGTTAGATTTAGGAGATGGGGTAGGCTTGTATGAATTTCGCTCCAAAGGTAATACCCTCAGCTTAAAGGTGGTGGATGGCTTAGCAGAAGTGCTAGATATCCTCGAAACTGGCGATTTGCAAGGATTGGTGATAGGTAACAGCGGCGCGAATTTTTCTGCTGGGGCAAATCTGGCGGAAATGGCGATGCTGGCACAGTCAGGAAATATCCAAGCCATAGCCAACCTCATTGTTAAGTTTCAGTCATTAATGCAACGAATTCACTACTTCCCGAAACCAATTGTTGCCGCTATTAATGGGCGTGTGCTGGGAGGCGGTTGTGAATTAGTCATGGCTTGTCCGCAGGTCGTAGCAGCGGCGGAAACTTACATAGGACTGGTAGAACTCGGTGTGGGGTTGATTCCTGGTGCTGGCGGCCTGATGCGGATGGTAACTTGGGCAGCCGATCGAGCAGCAACAGAATCACCCCATCATATCCAACCCTTCCTGCAAAAGGCATTTGAAACCATTGGTATGGCAAAAGTTGCCAATAGTGCCTACGAAGCGCAAGAATTTGGCTACCTCGCACCCACAACCAAAATTGTGATGAATAGCGATCGCCGCTTGTATGTCGCCAAAGAGGAAGTGCTACGTTTAGAACAAGAAGGTTACGCACCACTACCTGAGCGCAACGCGATTATGGTGCTGGGTCGTCCAGCGCGGGCAATGCTAGAACACGCCGCCTACATCATGTATCAGGGAGGTTACATCAGCGAATACGACCGCTTCCTTGCCAGCCGCTTAGCCTATGTCATGACTGGTGGGGAACTAACCGTACCTAGCCTGGTGGATGAAAACTACTTATTGCAATTGGAACGGGAGACCTTCTTACCACTTTTGAGTCAACCAAAAACACAAGAGCGAATTGCTCACATGCTCAAGACGAAAAAGCCACTTAGGAATTAAGAGTGGGGGAGAGGGGGAGAGGGAGAGGGGGGGACAGAGAATTGTTAACTTACCTCCCTACAACCGTGCTTCTTATCCCAGTCAACACTTCAAAACCCACATTTGGTAAATACCTATGAAAGAAGCCTATATTGTCAGCAGCGTTAGGACTGCTGTTGGAAAAGCCCCACGGGGCACACTACGTAATATGCGCCCGGATGATATGGGAGCTGTTGTCACTAAAGCAGCGATCGCACGAGTCAAAGGTCTTGAGCCAGTGCACATAGATGATGTTATCTTTGGTTGTGCGTTTCCGGAAGCAGAACAGGGATTCAATTTGGGACGGGCGATCGCACTGCGAGCGGGATTACCTGATTCTGTCGCAGGTTGCACCGTTAACCGCTTTTGTGCTTCCGGGGTTCAGACTATCGCAATGGCAAACCAGGCGATTATGGCAGGACAAGCAGAAGTCATTGTTGCGGGTGGAGCCGAATCAATGAGTTTGATTCCGATGGGAGGACATTTTTTGGCTCCTAACCCAGAAATGATGGTGGAGACTCCCAACGCCTACACTACGATGGGCATTACAGCGGAAAACGTGATGCAGAGTTACCAAATTTCCCGTGAAGAGCAAGATGTCTTTGCCCTGCGATCGCACCAAAAAGCATTAGCTGCAATTGCCCAAGGTCGGTTTGCCGAAGAAATTATACCCCTAACGGTGCGAGAAACATTATATGAAATTATACCCCTAACGGTGCGAGAAACATTATATATCGATGGCAAACCACAGACGGTAGAAAAAGTTTTCCAGGTAGATGAAGGCCCGCGTCCCGATACTAGCTTAGAAGCTTTAGCTAAGTTGCAGCCTGCGTTTCGCATGGGTGGTACAGTCACGGCGGGTAACTCATCACAAATGTCAGATGGTGCAGCGGCGACGGTGGTGATGAGCGATCGCATGGTCAAGGAACTCGGCGTACAACCTCTGGGACGAATGTTAGGGTACGCTGTGGCTGGTGTACCACCAGAAATTATGGGTATCGGCCCAACAGAAGCAGTACCCAAGGTACTGAAGCAAGTAGGACTGACTTTGGATGATATCGGACTGATTGAACTAAACGAAGCCTTTGCCGCCCAAAGCCTTGCCGTGATTCGCAAACTTGGTCTGAATGAAGAAATTGTGAATGTAAATGGAGGTGCGATCGCCCTTGGGCATCCTTTGGGTTGCACGGGTGCGAAACTCACAGCCACGATCTTTCATGAAATGAAACGACGTGGTGTCCGCTATGGTCTGGTGACGATGTGCGTTGGTGGCGGAATGGGAGCAGCAGCGGTGTTTGAGAATTTGATGGTTTGAAAATACTTGGTGTCTTGGTGCCTTGGTGGTTAAAGATTTTTTAACCACCAAGACACTAAGACACAAAGAGATTCATGCGTTTTGATTTACGCAGTTCGTGACAACTATTTAGTTAGGGTAAAGCTATGATTAACCTCCTCTACCCAGCGATTATTACTCCCACGTTGATATTTCTGTTCCTATTGCTGGGTTACATCGGTGTGCCATTGTGGGCATGGTCGCTTTATTTTGCAACAGTACTGGTAGCAAGCAATGCACCGCTTTGGATTTGGATACTGTTCGGTACGGTAGCTATCGTGTTGAATATACCGTTTTTGCGGAAAACATTAATCACTTCACCACTAATTTACGGTATAAAAAAATTCAATATCTTACCAAAAATTTCTGATACCGAACGGGCAGCGATTGAAGCGGGGACTGTTTGGGTAGATGGCGAGTTCTTTTCTGGTAAACCAAATTTCCAACGCATGAACAGCGAACCTTATCCTCAGGTTACACCAGAACTTCAGGCATTTCTGGATGGCCCAGTAGAGCAAGTTTGTCGCATGGCAAGTGATTGGGAAATTTACCGACGTAAGGATTTACCACCCGAAGTGTGGGATTATCTCAAACAAGAGCGCTTCTTCGGGATGATGATTCCTAAAGAGTATGGTGGTTTGGGCTTTTCCAACTTCGCCTACAGTACCGTGATGACAAAGTTAGCGTCGCGTTCTTTCACCCATATCGCTACTGTTGGCGTCACAAATTCCTTGGGGCCGGCTAAGCTGTTGCTGCGTTATGGTACGCCGGAACAGAAAAATTATTATTTACCACGCCTAGCAAGGGGAGAAGAAATTCCTTGTTTTGCGCTAACCGAACCGAATGCTGGGTCAGATGCGGCAAGTATTACGTCGGAAGGCATAGTGTTTAAGGGTGAAGATGGCAAGCTTTATCTACGTTTGAATTGGAAGAAACGTTATATCACCTTGGGTGCGATCGCCACTCTCCTCGGACTAGCTTTTAGACTGCGCGACCCGGAAAATCACTTAGGCAAAGGAGAAAATGTAGGTATTACATGCGCTCTAATTCATACTGATACACCTGGTGTAGTGTTGAACAAACGCCACGATCCAATGGGCGTACCTTTCTACAATTCCCCCACGGAAGGACATGATGTAGTTGTCTCTATTGACCAGATTATTGGTGGTGTAGAACAGGCTGGCCAGGGTTGGAAAATGCTTATGCAGACCTTGGCGGCAGGTCGAGGTATCAGTTTTCCTGCTAGCTGTACGGGAGTTGGCAAACTAGTAGCAAGAGTTACAGGCGCTCATGCTACGGTGCGGCAGCAATTTGGTTTGCCCATCGGTCGTTTTGAGGGGATTGAGGAACCCCTGGCGCGGATTGGCGGTTTGACTTACTTAATGGAAGCAGCGCGCGTTTATACCTGCGGTGCGGTAGATAAGGGTGAACAGCCTGCGGTAATTTCTGCGATCGCCAAATACAATCTGACAGAACTCTCGCGCAAAATCATCAATGATGGTATGGATATTGTGGGAGGTGCGGGAATTTGTCGAGGGCCGAGAAACCTATTGGCAAATATTTATACAGCTACTCCTATTTCTATTACCGTTGAAGGGGCGAATATCCTCACCCGCACGATGATGATTTTTGGTCAGGGGGCGATTCGCTGTCATCCCTTTGTCTATAAAGAAATTGCCGCCCTTAATCAGTCGGATGTCAGCGCCTTTGATAGTGCTTTTTGGAATCACATCGGCTTGATGGTGCGTAATGGTTTCCGCGCGTTTCTCCTCAATATTTCCCGTGGGTATTTGGCTTTGTCTCCGGTCAAAGGAGCGACAGCTAGATACTACCGCAAACTGGAGTGGGCATCTGCAACTTTTGCCTTTCTTACCGACCTTGCTCTCTTCAGCTTTGGTGGTACGCTGAAGCGACGGGAAAAGTTGACCGGACGGTTTGCTGATATTCTGTCATGGATGTATCTGGGAACTGCTACCCTGCGTCGCTTTGAGGCGGAAGGTTGCTTACCAGAAGATTTGCCCTTTGTTCACTGGGCAATGCAATATGCCTTTGCTCAAATTCAGCAAGGCTTTGAGGGTATTTTCAGTAATATGTCTATGCCAGTACTTGCTTGGTGGTGGCGACTAAATCCGATTGGCATCTTGCCTAGTGACCAACTTGGTAGCGAAGTTGCCCACAGCCTCCAAACTCCAGGACAGTTACGAGACAGACTCACCGCAAATATTTATATTCCTGCTGCTGTGGATGAAGCATTAGGGCGCTTGGAACGTGCTTTCCTTTTATCATCCCAAGTTGAGCCTATTCTCAAATCTATCAAAGCTGCCAGTCGTGTCGGTAAGCTGCCACAGCAAAGACCAGAAAAGCTAGTTGCAGCAGCACTAGAAGCAGGGGTGATTAGTTCCGAAGAGGCTGAAATAATTCGCGAGGCAGAGTCTGTTCGCAATGATGCGATTCAAGTGGATGCGTTTACGTTGGAGGAGTATCAGCTAGAAGGTAAGAGATTTTTTGAACGAACCACAAGGGACAGGAAGGAAGAAATGGGCGATTTTGTAGCGGTAAGGGAGTAAGTCCTTTAGGCGCAGTAGCGTCTTCGCGTAAGGGTGGCGCTACAAACCGATAAAATCAATTCAGACAATCACCTCTTGGTCAGGAGCATCGGTTACAACGGGGATAAAAGCTGAATTTTTCCCTACATTCACAGTAATGCCGCCCTAAAGGATGCCAATGTGCATCTATGCGGAAGTCAAAATTCCTTTTTCCCAGCTTTTGACCTCTTAACTATGGTCGATTTATTTCCGTCATCTTGTACTAGATAGCACACAAAATTCACTGAATAGGACTGAACTCACGAACGGTAATCTTTTGGTCAATAAAGCCAACAGCCGTACACATTCTCCCTGGAAATATGTCATTCAAAGAATTGAAATATAACCAGCGCTTTTCTGGTTGTAATCTAATTTCAACTTGACGCGGATATCCAAATTGATCGTCATAAATGGCATCTACGCCCAACGGGCCATCACACGCACATCCATTGGGCCCGCATTCCTTGCCGCCTGCCTTTGATTCAATTTGGTTGAATAAGTCGGTAATAGTCTGTACGGGTATTGTTGAGCAAGTATTTTTGCGGACAGCAACCACCTTTTCATTCTTAATTTCCACCTCTTGCTGACAATTGAGGTGGAAATAGTTAATACTCAAACGGTAATGCTCTACAGCCTGCGTAACCCACTTTTGCTTTGCTGCTGCTAGTTGATTAGTAGAAGAATTAAATAACAATACGCGATCGCCATACAGTGCAAGACCACTAATTGCGAATAATATTACAATAGCCAGCCATTGCAGGCGCGATTGATTGATCACAGCCATATATTATTAATAAATTTCCAACGGAAGTCACTACATGTCAAAAACCCGGTCACAATGACCGAGCTTTTGATAATGAGCAGTGGGGCTATATTCCCCGAAGGTTAGTTATAAGAAGTTAGTTATAAATCAGTGTTCTGATAAAGACTACCAAGCTTAGGTTATCCATTTCGGAAAAATCAGAACTTTTGTTAGAAAAGCCTAATTCACGTGAATTCACATCTTGCACCAGTTGAACCTGAAGGCAGCAGCCCACCTCCTCGTTACCAGGTTCAACTTGATAACGAGAACGAGAACTATAACCTCTGGTTCTTCCAATCACCAGTCCCTAGTAGTTCGCGCCCGGGAACTTGGCGGGGTAAAGGGAAAGGGGAAAAGAGGAGCCAGCGCGTTGCTTTTCCACGCGTTGTAGCGACTGGCGTGAAAGGTTTTGAATCCCTTTCCCTTTAACCTTTCCCCAGCCCTCACAAGCGCATTTTTGGGTTGGCAGACCACTAGTACCTAGCCAGTTCTATGTCTGATAAGTACTTCTTATTAAATTGATCGGTGTTTTTGTGTCAAGTCCTGTTGACTATTTGTAACAAAATTGTTAACTTTATTTACATAAGGTAACAAAACACAAAAACAAACAAAATTTTTTGATTTCGGTTTTGGTATCTCCCATCGACATTTGGATTCCTCATGGTAGCCTCGGTGTTTTTCACCGGGGTTTTTTGTTGTTGTGGATAGACTCACTTACCAAAAAACCCAGTCATCAGTGGCTGGGCTTTGGTAGGGCTATATTCCCCGAAGGTTAGTTATAGAAGTTACATATAAGTCGCTGTTCTGATAAAGACTACAACCCCGGAGTTGGCAATTTCGGAAAAGTAGAATTTATTTTTTAGCGTAGAGCGATCGCACCTCATCTCTTCAAAAACCGCTGACGCAGACGATTAACAAAAACACTCACTTCTGGTAATTTCATTTGAGTGGCGATCGCACCAAAAACTACCAAACCAATCAAACCAGATATAGCCAACTGCAACAGTTGAGTCAGCAAACCATCTGCACCTAACAATCTTTGACAAACTACAAGAGAACCGTAGCTGACAAAACCTCCTACTACACTAGCAACAGTCAAACCCAAAATCGGTACACTCCATTCTCGCCAGGGTAAACCATTCAGCCTGCGATCGAGTAACCATAAAAGCATCAATGTGGAACTCAAATTCACCCCTACCGTTGCTAACACCAAACCAGGAGCGCCAAAAGATTTGATGAAAATCCAATCTAAGAAGATATTGAGAAAGATGTTAAACAGGCTGATGCGAAAAGGTGTATCACCATCGCCCAAAGCATAAAATACCCGTACCAAGACATCACGCCCCAAGTAAACAAACATCCCCACACCGTAAGCAATCAGCAGAGAAGATACCATATCAGAGGCAGCTTGATTGAATGCTCCGCGCTCGTATACTACACGCACAATCGGATTTGATAGAGCTATCATCAAAGCACCCAAGGGCAGCATGGTAAAAGCGGAAAGGATCAGTCCTTGGCGAATGCGTAATTTTAATTCATGCCAGTCATTGGGATCGGTAAGTCGAGAAAATATCGGTAGCAGGGGAACTAAAACGACGTTGGAAATTACCCCCAAAGGGGTTTGTACTAATAAGTTGGCATAATTTAAGCCAGAGGCAGCAGCGGGAATGAAGGAAGCGAAAATAGAATTTATCTGCCAGTTTATGTAGAGCATCCCAGAGGAAAAAGTCGCTGGGAGCATGATTTTCATTACTTCTCTGACTCCCGGCTGATTAAAATCAAATCGCAGGCGCAATGAACCCATACCAACCCGTGCTTGCGCTACTAACTGCACGAGCCATTGCAGCAACGCACCTGCTAGAGTTCCGAATGCTAATACTGCACCACCATACATGAGATTTTCTGGTGCGTATATTTTATCACCTAATTGCAGCCCCAGAAAAGCCATTGCGATCACAACTGTAATACTTGATAGCAAAGGGCTAATTGAGGGTAGCCAGTACTGATTAGCCACATTGAGCGTGCCAAAACCGATACCAATTAATCCTGCGAGGACAGCCATTGGTGACATGATCTGGAGTTGTTGAGTGGCGATCGCTTTCACCAACTGCCCATCTAGACGTTTTTCTAACCCTGGTGTAGTTAAGTCAATGATATGTCCGGCAAAGATTGCCAAAAAAACGGTAACAACTAGCAGCACACCACCAACAAGGGTGGTCATCGTTTCTACCAACGGGGCTGCTTCTTCTTTCTTGCGTTTGGCTAAAACACTGACGATCGCACTGTAGAAGGGCCCGTTAATCCCACCAAGTAAAATCAGCAGAAATCCAGGAATAATGTAAGCAAAGCTATAGGCATCAGCAACGGCACCAGTACCAAAAGCTGCACCAATAGCGACTTGTCGTGCTAAACCTACAACTTTACTAATAATTGTGGCAACAGCAACAATGCCAGCAATTCCAACTAGAGAACGAGAGACTTTTTGTTCTTCAGTCACAAACAGTACCTGACAACCAAGAAACGGCGCATATCTGAAAACATTTAACCGGAAATCAAGTAGTTTGTCAGGGTAATTTTTATAAAAGGGAGCTTACAGGTTTGCAGAAGGTCACACATCTGTATTTCCTTCAAAATTTACACCAAAGTCAATCCCCAGCACTTCTTCGATTTTGCGAAGCTTTTCTATGGGGAGGGATTGCTTTTCATCTTCGATTCGATACCAGTTCATCTGAGACATTCCGACAGCTTTACAAATAGCCTTGAGTGAGCGCGGATCTGCTTCTCTAGCTGCCTTGATTTTTGCTCCCAAATCAGGAACATCGATTGAGATTGTCTTTGTAACTTTCATCTTCTCTTAAATCATCACGTGAATATTGATGACCTAATCTTAACAGATAACGTGAATAGTTGATAAATCATCACGTGATTAGTTAAAATAATTACATAGAGAAAGCGGTAGCGCCTAGAAAACAAAACCGCTTCTCTAGTCCACACTTTTAACAGTTCATTAAAAGTTAAAGACATTCAAATTATGACATTAACAACGTTTAAATTTCTCATCCTTTGCCAAACTCCTACAAGAGGCTATGTGAGCTTGGCTTACGCTCGTCAAATTCGGTTTCAGAAAGTTCATTTTAATATGTCGTTACAAACAGTTTGCGTCATCATTTGGAGCAACGGTGACAGAGAAACTTTTTTTGACAAAGATGCTCAAGCAATAGCTCAAACACTTGTAAAAATAAGATAAAAAATAGAGGAGGCCTAAGTCTCCTAATATAGTAGGGGCGGGTTTATAAACCCGCCCCTAACAAAAATTACAGGTTGTAGAGACGCGAAATTTCGCGTCTCTACTTTATTAATCAAGCAAAAGCTGGTTTGGCATTAAGCAATACCCACAACCAGGCCAAAACCAAAATCCCTATCAAACCAAACAAGCGCAGCAAAATTTTTTTCATAACAACAGTGTTGTTTGTTGTTTGTTGTTTGTTGTTTGGTGATTGTTCCAAGCAACAACCAACAACCAACCACTAACATACTATTTCCAATCTTTCCCTATTCTAATAGTGAGATCGGATTCTAAATCGCCAGTTGACGATACCTCAATAGTTCCCAAGCCTAGTAATTCTTGTAGTTTTTCTGCTGCTTGGCGGTTGCCTTTTTGGACGATAATCTTAGTTTCGCTGCGCTGATCTGGCCAATCTGACACAGCATAAACTTTTTGAAAGCCTTTCTGTTTGAGAGAGTTAATAACTTTTCCAGTTAGCTGGGGTTGATTAGAAGCATTTTGAATAGCAATTTTTAAGCTAGGTAGGGGACGCCCATCTGGCTTCAGACCACCGATATTCACTCCTGTATAATTATTTAGCAACTCACCTCTTCCAGTCAGATTCAGCCAATAGCTATTGGGATCTGCACTTAAACGGCTGAAAATACCGGGTAGCATGGTCATTTGGAAGTTCTCTCGCTCTAAGTTGAGAGAAAAATTGACCAGTGCCATCATTTCTTCGACTTTCAGGTTAGTGTCAAAGTACTTGCCCATGATATGGACTAACTGCGGCAACCTCGGTAAAACCGTGGGACTAAACAGGCGTTCGCGTAATGCTACTAGCAGTGCTTGTTGCCGTTGCACTCTCTCTAGATCACCCGTGTTAGTTTCGTGGTAACGTACAAATTGTTCTGCTTGTTCACCGTTGAGAGTTTGCCAACCACTAACTAAATTAATCGAAAACTTGCCAGCAGAGTCTTTATATTCCATTGGTTTGGGAACAAACACCTCTACCCCACCCAATCGATCTACCAACTGCCGCAACCCACTAGTAGAGATACGGATGTAGCGATCTATAGGTGCATTACTTAGAGTGCGGCTAATCACCCGCGCTGCCAATACTGGCCCTCCTTTAGCATTGGCATCGGATACCTTAGTCAATCCTTTCGATTCTGGAATTGCAATCATGGTATCCCTGGGGATCGAAAGCACTCGTATTGTTTTGTCTTCAGGGTTCAGCCTTACCAGTAGCATGGTATCGCTATCAGCGGCAAAACTTTCTGGTGAGCCATTCACAGCACCGCGAACTGGTTCGATACCCATCACCAGAATATTCATCGGGCGTGTGAGCTTGTACTCGGAAATATTGTTCCAAATTTCCCCAGGCAATGGTGTTTTTTCTGCTTCGGCTCCCCCCATGCCCAATTCTTCGTCTGTTCTATCTATATCGCTCCATAATGGAGTCCAAAGTGCCAATGTCGATACCAGCAACCCTGACAGTGTGAACCCCACAACTATAGTCAACAGCCAAAACAGCCACCGGGGCATTGCCAAACCCAATCTGTAGTAAAGCTGGCTGGGAATAGAACCCACTGACTCTACCAAGTTAGAGGAAACATTTGCTTGCTGTTGTGCGGCTCCCTCTTCAGTTGACTGTTGTACTCTTTGAGATTTACCCTGATTTTTGATCTGTACTACTTGTTTAACCACAATTATCTCCCCACTCAACCACTCCCTAAACCTAATGTTAATGCAAGCAACAAATCTTGCCAGTGAAGGACATCACAGTACACTTAGTAGTGTCCTTGAGTAAGTTTTTATGACAACATGACTAGACCATTGTTCCCCGTAATTCTTGCCGGTGGTAAAGGTGAGCGTTTTTGGCCCTTGAGTCGCCGAAACCGACCCAAGCAGTTTTTAAATTTAGATGGCAGTTCTAGAAGTCTGTTACAAGCAACCGCTGACCGACTGCTACCATTTGCAGGCAGTTGGGAGAACTTGTGGGTAATTACTTCTAGTCAGATAGCTCAAGGAGTTAAAGACCAACTGCCCGAACTGCCAACTAACAACTTACTGGTCGAGTCTCAGGGAAGGGATACTGCCGCCGCAGTTGCTTGGACAAGTTTGGAAATTAAACAGCGTTATGGAGATGACGCTGTTGTTGGCTTTTTCCCTGCTGACCACTGGATTGCCGACCAGGATGCTTTTGCACGCACATTATATGCAGCAACTGAGCTAGCGGCGAACACAGCAGCGATTGTCACACTGGGGATCAAGCCCACCTTTCCATCAACTGGCTACGGTTACATAGAACAAGGCGAAAGGATTGGTTGCTTTAATGACTTGCCAGCTTATCACGTTAACCGCTTTACTGAAAAGCCTGACCGTCAAACGGCAGAAAATTTCCTTGCTACGGGGCGTTTTAGCTGGAATAGTGGGATGTTTATTTTTCGGGCGGGTGTTGTTCTTAAGGAACTGCATATCCACGCTCCAGAAATCATTGAACCGTTAGAAAAGCACGGCCCTGATATCTATCCCCAGATACCTAAGAAGAGTATAGACTATGCTCTCATGGAAAAAACGAATTTGACACATGTCTTACCAGTTGAGTTCGGTTGGGATGATTTGGGTGATTGGAATGCGATCGAGCGCCTACTGAAAAAAGAAGATGCACCAAATGTGGAACTAGCTAATCATGTAGGATTGGATACACAAGGGGCAATTGTCTATGCCAGCAATACTGATGATGTAATTGTTACCATTGGTCTGGATGATGTAGTTATTGTTCGCGATCGCAATGTCACCCTGGTTGTTAAAAAAGACCGTACTCAAGAAATCAAGCAGATCCTCAAAACTTTAGAAAGCGATCCCCGATTCACGGAACTGCTGTAAATGATTGTTGGTTGTTGGTTGTTGGTTGTTGTTTGTTGTACCCTACTCTACGAGAAACTGGGTTACACCCGTCTACGGGAAGCTGAGAAAGGGCGTTTATGGAAAAACCACCAGCTGACAACCAATAATCAACTACCAACCGTCAACAACCAACAACCAACCAATAACTACCAACTAATGACAGAGGCTGAAAAGGCAGAATTTCCGATATATGTAGACTGTTGGGTGCTTGTTTTTTAGTTATGGAAAGCATCAATTTTCAGCCTCTCGCTAAAACAATGGCAATTAACTCTATTATTGCCTATCAAAATTATATTTCTCCCCACAAAGGATTTTCTTGCCCCCATCGTTTATTGCACGGTGGGGATTCCTGCTCTGATTACATCAAACGAAGCTTGACCGAACAAAGTTTGACAGAAGCCGTAAAATCATCTTTACAAAGATTTAAAGATTGCGCTAGTGCTAGCAAAATTCTCACAACTACCACTACTGCAAACAACTTCCGGTGTATTATCATCCCCTGTTGCATACCTCTTTAATGGGTCGTAAACAAACGTAACTACCAGGGTTGGTAATTGCTAATTGCTAATAGTTTTTCTCCATTCCCCATTCCCCCTTTCCCCTTTCCCCATTACATGGCGGTTTATCAAAACTATGTTCCTCACTCAAACTGTTCCCCGTCAAAGAGAAATCATCGAAGTCTTATTCCGCAATGGCTGGGATTACATGCGAAGATTGCTCACAGGCGGTAAAGCCGATGAGCCTCAGCTACCCACACCAGCAGTTTTAAAAAATATCTTGGTAGATTTGGGGCCTGTCTATGTCAAACTAGGCCAGCTACTTTCTACTCGTCCAGACCTACTTAGTGCAGCTTACATTGAGGAACTATCAACCCTGCAAGATGAAGTACCGCCAGTTGCCTGGGCAGAAGTAGAAGTACTCATCCGCAAACAACTAAAACAATCTCTAGAAGAAACCTTTACCACAATTAATCCTGTGCCAGTGGCAGCTGGCTCGATCGCTCAAACACACCGAGCTACACTCAAAAATGGTCGGGAAGTCGCGCTGAAAGTGCAACGTCCAGGAATTGATATTGTCGTTAACCAGGATATTGCCTTAATTCAGGGTATTGCCGATCTAGTAGCACGTACCGAATTTGGGCAAACCTACGAAATCAAATCCATTGCTGAAGAATTTACCAAAGCACTCGAAGCAGAATTAGATTTTACCCGCGAAGCAGATTATACCGACCAGTTGCGACGCAATTTATCTGAGAGTCGCTGGTTCGATCCCAATCAAATAGTAGTTGCAGAAATTTACTGGGACTTAACCACACCCAAATTAATGGTGATGGAGTGGCTAGACGGTGTACCACTGCTGTCGGCAAGTCTGAGCAGCGAAAACGGTAAAAATCCTGCCGCAGAGCGAAAAAGAGTTACTACTTTACTATTTCGCGCCTTCTTTCAACAACTATATGTAGATGGGTTCTTTCACGCCGATCCCCATCCAGGGAATATTTTTTATCTCAAAGATGGTCGCATTGCCCTGATCGATTGTGGGATGATGGGACGCCTCGATCCCCGCACACAGCAGATTTTGACAGAAATGTTGTTGGCAATAGTCGATTTAGACGCTCAGCGTTGCGCGCAGTTAACTTTGCAGCTTGCAGATTCTACTCAACCAGTGATTTTGGCTCGTCTCGAAAATGATTATGACCGAATGCTGCGGAAGTATTACAACTTGAGCTTGTCGCAAATGAATTTCAGTCAGATCATTTATGAGCTACTGCAAGTTGCCCGTAACAATAAAATTCGCTTGCCCAGCAATATGGGTTTATATGCGAAAACCCTGGCTAATTTAGAGGGAGTGGCACGCTCATTTAACCCAGAACTTAACTTTATAGATGAAATTCAGCCATTGCTGACAGACTTGTTCCGTCGCCAACTGTTTGGGGAAACTCCGGTGCGATCGCTCTTGAGAACAGCACTGGATCTCAAAAGTCTCTCTTTACAATCTCCCCGGCAAATTGAATTGCTGTTAGATCGAGTGACCTCGGAAACACTCCAGTGGAATTTAACCGTACGCGGTCTAGATAGCTTGCGCCGAACCACAGATGAAGCTGCCAATCGGCTGTCTTTTAGCATTCTAGTAGGTTCACTAATTATGGGTGCAGCAATTCTTTCTAGTAATCCCCGAACAGCAGAACTATCTTTTTTAAGTAATGTATTATTTGCTACCGCTAGTTTGTTAGGTTTATGGTTGATTATCAGTATTTTGCGATCGGGTAATTTACGTTAATTATTAGTTTGTTGTTTGTTGTTTGTTGTTTGTTGGTTGGAACGATCAACTACCAACAATCAACTACCAACCACCAACCACCAACCACCAACCACCAACCACCAACTATTAACAAATTATGCCGATAATCGAGGCTCAAAACTTGAGCAAAGTTTATCCTGTTGCTGTTAAAGAACCAGGCATTGTTGGGACAATCACCCACTTTTTTCGCCGCACCTACCGCGAAATCAAAGCTGTTCAAGATGTTTCTTTTGAAATTGCAGCTGGGGAGGTGGTGGGATTTTTAGGGCCGAATGGTGCTGGTAAAACTACTACACTGAAAATGCTTACGGGACTAATTCATCCCTCTAGCGGTAAAGTCACAGTCGCAGGACACGTCCCCTATCGTCGCCAAGAAGCATTTTTGCAAAAAATCACCCTGGTGATGGGACAAAAGCAGCAATTGCTTTGGGACTTACCAGCTATGGATTCTTTAAGGATCAACGCTGCTGTTTACAATATTAGCGATCGCGAATTTCGCAAGCGAGTAGGTGAATTAACCGAGATGCTCTCTCTAGAAGGCAAGCTGAATCAACCAGTACGCAAATTGTCTTTAGGTGAGCGTATGAAAGCAGAAATTTTGGCAGCACTTTTACACCATCCCCAAGTGCTGTTTCTAGATGAACCAACCCTAGGACTAGATGTTAATGCTCAGGTAGGGGTACGCGATTTCTTACGCGAATATAATCGGCGTTATCAAGCCACAGTGCTGTTAACTAGCCATTACATGGCAGACATTACCGCATTATGTCAACGAGTGCTGTTAATTCACCAAGGTAAGTTGATGTATGATGGCAGCCTAGATGAACTGCTGGAAAAGTTTGCGCCTTATCGAGAGGTTCATGTGGAGTTAATGCAACCTCTATCAAAACAAAGACTCATGTTCTATGGTGATGTACAAAATTTAGACGGACGGATGGTGTGCTTTATGGTGCAGCAAGAAGAACTGACACGCACCGTCTCGCGGATTTTAGCAGATTTAGATGTGATTGATTTAACGGTGACTGAACCACCAGTGGAAGAAGTGATTGGGCGAGTGTTTCAAGCGGGAGTGGTTAGTAGTTAGGGTTTGTTGTTTGTTCGTGGTTATTTGTTGTTTGGATTTTACTAGTAGTTTCCAACCAACCAACAACCAACAACCAACAACCAACAACCAACAAATTTATGAAAAGAATTATCAGAACAATATTAACTTTTCTGTCTGTGTACTATGCCTATATGGTGGAGTATCGGGCAGAACTAATCTTATGGGTTTTAGCCGGTTCCTTACCAATTATCATGATGGGAGTTTGGATACAAGCAGCCCAAAGAGGACAGTTCGGTTTAACACCCGTAGATTTTGCCCGTTACTTTCTAGCGGTTTTTATCGTCAGACAATTCACAGTTGTTTGGGTAATTTGGGAGGTTGAAAAAGAGGTAGTAGAAGGTAAACTTTCTAACCGATTGTTGCAACCAATCGATCCAGTATGGCATCACGTCGCAGCTCATTTAGGTGAAAGAGCTGCTCGTATGCCTTTTTCACTCCTATTAGTAGGATTATTTTTTATACTCTATCCTCAAGCTATTTGGATACCAAGTTTAGGAAACATTTTACTGTTTGCCTTGGTAGTGACACTGGCTTTTATTTTACGCTTTGCTATTCAACACACTTTTTCTATATTTTCCTTTTGGACAGAAAGGGCAAACGCTATAGAAAATTTCTGGTTTCTGTTTTATCTGTTTTTATCCGGTATGATAGCTCCTCTAGATGTTTTTCCTGAACCTATACGGACGGTGGTGCTTTTCACTCCTTTCCCCTATCTAATTGATTTTCCTGCCAGTATTCTGGTGGGAATACCTGTAGATCTGACGCGGGGGTTTTTAGCAATGTTGGGTTGGATTCTGTTGTTTTTGGGTTTGAATCGTTGGCTGTGGCGGCGAGGTTTGAGGCGGTATTCAGGAATGGGAGCGTAATTTTGGAAGTTATCCAAATAACAACCATTTGCTCAAAATAATTTAATAGCTTGAGGTAATGATTAGTAGATTATTTATAGTTGAATCAAAACAGAAATAAATTTCTCATAGGAATCCTTAATCATCTACTGCAAATAATTGCATCCTATCTAAGATATTTAGTAATAAGTATTTTTTTTTATTTTTTATTTTCAATTTTTAATCGCTTATTAATTCAAATCACTGAGCGATCGCTTTTTATTCCTAAGTCCTAAGTAAACTTGTAGGTTACGGCAAAAATAAACATACCGTTTGAGAAGGCCGAAAAGCCTATGTTATAAACTTTGTTACTTTGATTGCTTTCTGCCACCCCATGCCCTATAACGGGAAAAAATACCAAGACTGCACTGGCTCCTCAGTATACTTGCCTTCTGGTACTAGGCGTCTCAACATTACTAGTACAGCACGGCGTAAATAAACTTACTATACAAAATGGCGCAAAAGCCCGGAATACAATATCTTTTGACTTTTGACTTTTGATTTCCAAGGCAGTGATACTAGGGATTGCGCTTTTTGCCTTCTCAATGGCGACCAAAATTATGAAAAACTAACACAGGCTTAATTAAGAAGTAAGTAGGCTCCTCTATATAAGAGAATTTGAGTAAAGCTAAGCTAAAGCTTGCATTACTCAACTAAATGGTGTTTTTCCCTAGAAACAGGAATGTAGTGAGGAGCGCTCTCAAAGACCTGTTGTGGGTTGATTGGAGACTACAATCTAGGGGCTGCCGGTTGGAGATGGACTGGCGGTAGTAGCAGGATTAGTACCAGGAGTAGTAGCAGGGGTAGTACCAGGAGTAGCGCCAGTATCAGCAGGTTCGCCGCCTGGAGTAGTTGGAGCAGTGGTATCGCCACCACCACCTTCACAAGCTCCGAGAGCAGCAGCTAGACCGAGTAAGAGAGCAAAACCAAAGATTTTTATCTTCATAACTCCTCTGTCACCAAATGCGGCAATAACGATTTTAGGCCTGTTTAACAATAACAATGTTAGGCCTTTGAATAAGATACCTCATTTGTCGTTTTTTTTTAAATTATTTCAGGTTAGATCTTTAAAGGCAATCTTTATATTTTTGAGTAGATTTGGTAAATATCATGCTCAAAGCTACAACATAATTTTTCACAATTAAAATTGCCAAAATTTATAATCAGGAGAGTTATTATACCAAAAAACATGCTTATTAAGCAAGCTCTTGCCCTTGGAGTTTCGCATTGCCATACTTGGATGCGATGTGAATGCTTAAATTGGGTACTGGGTACTGGGTATTGGTGATTGGGGATTGGGTACTGGGTATAGGGAGAAGATTCTTCTTATTTCCTAGTCCCCAGTCACCAGTCCCTAATCCCCAGTCCCTATAAAACACTATATTTTCATTCCAAAAAAGTTATGGTTGTTGCTCGCAAATCAGATGTTTCTGCAAAGCGCAGTTGGTTCCGCCAAGATGCTCTGTTTTCGAGAAATACTCGCAGAGGAAGGCGATTCCAGTCGATGGAAACTGCCACTGAGAAAGACTCGCCTACACCAGTTTCCTCTAGAAGACAAAGGCGATCGCCGCAAAGGGTATCAGATTCTGCACCTTCTGCACCTGTCCCAGATTTAAACAAACAAGCAACGACTCCTTTATGGTTATTGCGTTTGTATGCCTTACATCGTCATTCTGCGATTGTGACGTTTTTGTTGGTAACAGCCACACTCATAGTTTATGGTTGGACGGTATATTCTCAACAACTTTGGGGTAAAGGATACCGCAAGCTGCAAAACTTACAGCGTAACGAGCGACAGTTGACAACAACTAACGAAGTGCTAAAGAACAAAATGGCACAAGAAGCACAAAAACCAGCAGCAGGATTGGTATCTCCATCTCCTGCTGATACAATTTTCTTGCCCCCAGCACCGAAAAATTCTAACTCTACACCATCTACCTCAGATCCAGAATCAAACTCCCAAATACAACAGCAAAGTCTGACACCTGTTGGATATTAAAATCATTAGTCATTAGTCATTAGTCATTAGTCATTGGTCATTAGTCATTAGTTCTTCGACAATGACTAATGACAAAGGACAATTTTTATGCAAAAGTCTCCAGGTAGAAGAAAATTCAGAAATTCTCCGAAAGCAGAATTCCCCAAGCGACAGCGTCGGAAAACAATACGAGGGTTTTTTCCTTCGTTTACCTCTAATATGCAACCGCAAACACCCAACATTAAAACCCGACTCTTTCTAGCTTGGGGTGTGTTAATTGCGGCTGGGATGGGGCTGGCTTTCAATTTATACAATTTGCAAATTATACGCGGGCCAAAGCTGACGCAGAGAGCACGCAATCAGCAGATGGTGAATTTACGACCTTTTGTGCCTCGTCGCAAAATGATAGCTCGTAATGGGGATGTATTGGCGATTGATCGACCAGTGTATACTGTCTACGCCCATCCGAAGCTGTTTGGCAAATCTAACCAACAAATGGCAAAACAGCTTGCCCCCATAGTAGATAAAGAAGCTGCTGAGTTAGCGAACAAGTTTGAAAGTAAAAAAAGTGGTATTTTGCTTGCCTCGGCAATGCCTGAAGAAATAGCCGATCAGATTATTTCATTGCGCCTCAATGGTTTAGAGTTGATCCCCAAATACTCCCGATTTTATCCACAACAAGATTTGGTGGCGGAAGTAGTAGGCTATGTCAATGTTGACCGTCGAGGTCAGGCAGGTGTGGAATATAGTCAGGAGAAGTTGCTAGAACGTCCAATGCAAACTGTACGGCTGAGTAAGTCTGGTAATGGTATGCTGATGCCAGATCATGCTCCAGATGGTTTTCCGCATTCTGATAATTTGCAACTGCAACTAACTATTGATAGTCGCTTGCAACGAACTGCTCGTACAGTACTCAAGGAACAGATGGATAAATACCGTGCCAAACGCGGTGCGGTAATTGTGATGGATGCGTGGGATGGTTCCCTACTATCACTGGTTTGTTTGCCTACTTATAATCCCAATGAATACTCCAAAGCTGATATCTCGCTGTTCAAAAACTGGACTGTGGCGGATCTCTATGAACCAGGTTCTACATTTAAACCTCTGAACGTAGCGATCGCCCTTGAAAATGGCATCATCAAACCTGACGATGTTTTTAATGACCCCGGTTATATTCAAGTAGGCGATCGCACAATCAAAAATTCTGAAAACAAAAGTTACGGACGGATTAACATCGCCCAGATTCTCCAACACTCCAGCAACATTGGCATGGTACAAATCATGCAACGATTGCAGCCTTCTGTCTACTATAGTTGGTTGGAGCGGTTGGGACTTGGACAATCAGTGGCTACCGATCTACCCTTTGTTGTCAGCAGTCAACTTAAAAGTCAAGATAAATTTATTGCCACACCAATCGAACCAGCAACTACCTCCTTTGGTCAAGGTTTCTCGCTCACACCCTTGCAGCTGGCACAAATGGAGGGAGCCTTAGCCAATGGTGGTAAATTAGTCACACCCTATGTAGTCAAGGGTTTGGTAGATAGTAAAGATCAGATACACTATACGCCTACAAGACCAGCACCACGACAAATTTTTTCGTCTGCAACCACTCAACGAGTAGTAGAAATGATGGAAACTGTAGTCGCAGACGGTAGCGGCAAAGCATCAAAAATTCCAGGTTATCGCATCGCTGGCAAAACTGGTACAGCTCAAAAAGCTAGTAGTTCCGGAGGTTACATGAGCGGTGCAAAAATCACCAGCTTTGTAGGTATATTGCCTGTAGAAGCACCCCGCTATGTAGTGTTGGCATTGGTGGATGAACCACAAGGTGAGAATGCTTTTGGTGGTACCGTCGCCGCACCAATTGTGAAAGCAGTGATGGAAACATTGATTACAATTGAACAGATTCCGCCCAGCCAGCCAATTAATCAATAGTTAGTGGTTAGTGGTTAGTGGTTAGTGGTTATTCTCCCCATCTCCCCATCTCCCCATCTCTCCTGCCCCTTTGGGTAGAATATTTGAACTACTGCTTAATTTTTCTTTATAACTATAGAGAGAAGTAGAGAAAGCTACTAAATGGGAATCTAAGTATAAGAAGTAGAACTCGTTTACATCGAGTGCAAAGTAACCAAAGATTCCATGCAGAGCAAGTTATCGACATCACCTTTCGCTCTTACTGCGGAAGGCGTCAAGCAAATAAGAGTAAACAAAGCTACTAATTATCATTTGGCCGAGCAACAATTTATAGAACTGCTCGTAATAGATAATTTAGATAAAAAACTAGATCAAGAACCCGCACTCAAGAGTGAGTTTGAACGCACTCTCTCTATAGCAATTGACGTTGCTTATCAGAACGGTTCTGGCGATCGCGCAGCCCATCGCTTTCTCCAGCGCGTACTTTATCGAATTAATCGCCTGAATCTGTTTTGGTATGATGATTTGCGGCATTATACTAACGAGCGATCGCTCTATCTGTATAAGGTGCGTGACCTAATTGAGGCGGCTTGGCAAGAATGGGAACTGGCACAAATTAATGTCGCAGCATTGCAACAATTGGATGTCAAGCAAGCCCTGATTGAACGCTGTGCGTATGATTTAGATCCGCCACTTTCAGACGAAAGCCGCTACATCCGCGAACAAATGAGCGAGGCTGGCTATCGTCATTTGCTGGCGATTGGCTCATTTGATGGCTTAGTCGAAGGTAGTCGCCTTTCCCGCATTCTCGGTGGCGCTGCTAATGAAGTGCAATGTACCCTCGTGCGTGTATTGCTAGAAGAATACGGTAACGGTCGCTTCTCTCGCAAGCATTCTACATTTTTTGCCCAAATGCTTGACGAGTTTGGCATGAACACCGAACCAGAAGGATATTTTGATTTAGTACCTTGGGAAGTTTTGGCTTGTGCCAATCATAACTTTTTGATGACTGAGTGCAAGCGTCATTTCCTGCGTTACTGCGGTGGATTGACGTATTTTGAAGTGGCGGGGCCTGCGGCTTACAGAAATTATCTAACGGTAGCGCAACGACTGGGATTATCTGATGCGGCAATGGGTTATTGGGAATTACATATCCGAGAAGATGAACGTCACGGTCGTTGGATGTTGGATGATGTAGCATTGCCTTTAGCCCAAATGTATCCCGAGGATGCGTGGGAACTGGTGCTGGGGTACGATCAAGAGAAACTAATGGGCGATCGCGCTGCCAAAGCTGTTGTCGAAGCGATACGTGAAGCAGAACAAAGCACTGTATGTGCGTAAGAATTTTCCAACAATCTTAATGTCACATTTCTAAATCATTCCTATTCCTTTAGTCAAACATTGCCTGCTAAAGGAAAATTTTGCACTGAAATTTTTCTTGGTGTCTTTGTGTCTTTGTGGTGAAAAAGAATGATTGAAACACCAAGACACTAAGACACAAAGAGGAAAATAGTCTTCTCTACTAAGATTTGGGTTCGTTTTTTACCTACCTTGACAGGGCTAGGTATAAGCCCTACCTACACCTAAGTTATTGTAACTACTTGCATATTCCAATGAAAGACATATTTTTTTGCCCAGAAGAATCTAATTTCTACTCAAATTGCTTGGAAAACTTTGCTTTGAGGAATTGTAAAAAATCTGAGTGTATTGTTGAATTCGGGTCGGGAGATGGTAGTCCGGTTATTAATTCTCTACTGAGAAATCGATTTGATGGTGTGATTCATGGATTTGAACTCAATACCTCTGCTTGGAAAGCTGCCAATTCAACGATTGACGAATATAATCTTAGCCATAAATACATTATTCATAATTCATGTCTATTTGAATCTTCCCAAATAGAAGGTGAGTATCTTGTAGCCAATCCACCCTATATCCCTGCACCAGATCGGGATATTTACATGCCACTTTTATTTGGAGGTATAGACGGAGCTACAGTTACTAATGAGCTTTTGTCATTAGGTTATGAAAATGTTGTACTTTTAATATCTAGCTTTTCCAATCCTAAAAGTACAATTGAATATGCCAAAGCTCATGGTTATTGTGTGAATAGTTTTTTAGTTTTACCTTTGCGGTTCGGCTATTATAGCTCTGAAGCAAAAGTCAAAAAACACATAGAAGAATTACGCAAACACAAAATCGCGTTTTCTTCAGATGATTATTACTTTCTAGCTGGTGTTTTATTCAAAAAGCGTCAAGAAGAATCTGTGGTTGATTTATCTAATGAGCTAGCACAAGTAATGACAAGCCTAGTAAATTAGACTTTCAATTTTCGCAAATGAAGATTACAAGCATTACAAGCATAAGTTTTTGCTTCAAAATCACGACAGCTGATAGCTTCTTCTGTACAAGCCTTAATTGGATGTACCGTGCATTTTAGGCGATAGTCATTGGTGAAATATTCACAACCAGAACAAGGTATTTGATGCAGTTTTTTCAAGTGATTGATTCCTTTTCTCATGGAAATCACAATACTGCAAAAACCTAAAAGAGCGATCGCCCAAGCACAGAAGCCACAAAAAACATTACCCAGCATGATTTATCCTTCAAAAAATTTCCAAAAAATTGCCCGCAGCTAACTGCTGTAAACCGCAGGCATAAAACATTATGGGGAAAGTGAACTCAGCTTAAGCTTGACGAGAACGCCAAGAATGCCATGAATAACCCGCAAGCGCCAATACACCTAACAAGAACTGGATAAATACCGAACCAAGACGCTTATCGCCGTAAAATTCTTTTGGGAAAACTGTCGTGTTATGCTCTACAAAAATTGCAGAAATAAAAGCCATTAAAGCTAAACCAAGTAAGCTATAGGCTAGAATGCCCTCACCGTTTTCAATCGGCAAAATTCGTCTAGCCCATACAAAAGGCTGCACAAGTATATGCCACACACCACCTAAAATTAGTATTAACCCAATCCAAATGTGACCACCGATAACATCTTCTAGGTTGTCAACACTTGCCATACCCAAAATATTCCAATCACCGTCTTTTAGTCCTACCAAATATCCAAAGATTGTCGCTGGGTTAAGCGTTGGGTTGCTAATTAAACGCACATCTTGGATGTGAGTATCATAAATTCCGCCAAAAAACATTGCTTTTAGCACGAGTAGAAATGCACCAAAGCCTAAAAGAATTAGGTGATGACCCAAGATAATACCAAGCTTTTTTGGGTCATTCCATTCATAGTGAAATTTAGCAACTAATCCTCCGCCATTATGTAAAATTGCTGGAGCGCGAAAAACATGGAAAAGCCCACCAGCACCCAAAACAGCAGATGCTATTAAATGCAAAATTCCAATGACAAAATAAGGATAAGTATCGACTACTTCACCCCCAACCCCTACACCCCACCCCAAAGTTGCTAAGTGGGGTAACACAGTCAATTTCTGCTCATACATTGGTATATCAGGGACAAAGCGTGTCACCTCTGATATGGTAGTTGCTCCTGCCCAAAACATTATCAAACCTGCATGAGCAATGTGAGCACCTAGTAGTTGACCTGACAAATCAATTAAACGGGCATTACCAATTAACCAAGGTAAATTTGTTCTTGCTGCGAATGTTTTTTCAGTAGAAATTGTCACAGTTGAATACCTTTTAGAATATGGAATTTTGAATGATGAAAAGGTACTGGGGATCGGGGATTGGGTACTGGGTATTGGGTATTGGGGAAAGCTGGGGATTAGTTACTGGATATTGGAAGAAGATTCTTCTCATCTGCTACCTAGTCCCCAGTCTCTAGTCCCCAATCCCTAATCCCTAGTCCCCAGTCTTAAGAAATAGTTTCAACGGCATTTAATGCCTGTTCAACTCGTTTGAAGTTAAAGCCTATTGCCCGCAGTGCGTGCCAGAGATGACCTTGTAAGAAGAAGAAAGCTAGGAAGAAATGGGCGTTTGCTAACCATGCTCTGGCAGTATGATTTCCATAAGGTAACTGTACGGTGTCGGCAAAATAGGGACAAACACCAAACTTGAGTTCTAAAGGAGCTCCATAAAATTCCACAGGATAGGCTAGAGTGTTAACTGCACAAAAGTAAGCCGCAACAAATCCAGCTAAGGCAATACCACCCAAAGAATAAGAAAGAATTGCTTCGCCGGAAAAGATGAGCAGTTTCTTTGCCCAAGAGAAAGGCTCTGTGAGAATGTGCCACACACCACCGACAATTAGGAGTAAGCCTACATAAATGTGACCACCGACTAAATCTTCTAAGTTGTCAACAGTCGCAAAGTGAGTTTGATAGCCAAAAATGACAAATGGGTTAAGGGTGGGATCGGTCACTACCCGGACATCATGAATCGTGGCGTCGTATAGTCCATCCCAGAACATAGCTTTTGCCACTAAAAGCAAAGCCGCAGCACCCAAGAAAATTAGGTGGTGTCCTAAGATAAAGCTGAGTTTCTTTGGGTCATCCCATTCAAAGTGAAATTTACGGGCGCGTCCAGTTGCGTTTTTCAAGTTCTCAGGCCCTTTGAAGGTATGGAACAAGGCACCTGCACCCAAAACAGCAGACGAAATTAGATGTAACGCCCCAATCACAAAATAGGGATAAGTATCAATGATCTGACCGCCTGCTCCCACACCAATACCCAAAGTGGCTAAGTGGGGTAACAAAATTAGCCCCTGCTCTCCCATTGGTATGTTGGGGTTATATCGAGAAATTTCAAACCAAGTAAAAGCCCCTGCCCACAAAGCTGTCAGCGCTGCTTGCGCCACATGAGCACCAATAAATAAGCCAGAAAGGTTAGCGAAGCGGGCGTTACCAGCCCACCAATCATATTTGATGTTGGAATTACCGTAGGTTTGCATTGCCTAGCTGTTTACTCCTTATTGCTATTTATAATCAAGAGATTGCTTCAGTTTTTGCAAAAAATACTTGCTTGTAAACTTGTAAACAAGATCTACAAGCAAGCTCTTTACTTGGATGTTGCTAAGAAACACTGTCAGAGGAAAGACTCGCCTATGGCTATTTTTCGGTTTTAGGAAACCATAAATAACCTATAAACGAATATTCATAGATGAAGTTGCACCCTGAGTCTGTTGAATCTGATAAGCAATACTCTGTAATTTAAAATCAAGTTTATTGAGAATTAGTACTAATAAGCAAGCATATTTACAAAACGTAATATTTTCTAGGCAACTTGGCGTGCGATCGCACTTGCAGTACTTGCGATTCAGCCTGATGGTAAATTTGTATGTATCACTAATGAAATGCTTGCAAAGCCAAATGCGCAGATGGGTAGGTGTTGGAAAAGAGGTTAAGGCAAAAATGGCTGAATTGTTTTTGGTATAAGAATTGAGAGCAATAGCACTACTTCACCCATCCGCGCACCTTGCCTAGACAGAGTTTTAGCCATTTTCACTCTATGCGATCCCAATTTTTAGTGCTATGATTAAACCATCCGCGCTAATGAACCTTGAAAACAGAATACAGATTGGCTTTCGGGCTACCGCAGTTGAAACTTTATCTAATCCCTATTAGGGATTGAAACAAATGTACCTGCATTCACCAAATTAAATCGGAAGTGTTGAAACTTTATCTAATCCCTATTAGGGATTGAAACAGCGAAAAAGAAAAATCTTGCCCCGTTCCAGCGTAGTTGAAACTTTATCTAATCCCTATTAGGGATTGAAACCCCTAATTCCCGAATCATTCCCCCAACGAGGTTGTTGAAACTTTATCTAATCCCTATTAGGGATTGAAACACCCATCGGAAAATCCCGTAATCGTTCGTTTCAGGGTTGAAACTTTATCTAATCCCTATTAGGGATTGAAACTGCAAGCGAAAAGCATAACAGCGGAGAAAAGGAAGTTGAAACTTTATCTAATCCCTATTAGGGATTGAAACCATTCAGTACCTTGATGGTAGAACTCGTAGGATACGTTGAAACTTTATCTAATCCCTATTAGGGATTGAAACGAGTCGCTCGCTGCCTTCCTGAGTGCCTTTAAGAAGTTGAAACTTTATCTAATCCCTATTAGGGATTGAAACATAAAATCCATGATCTGCAAAATCTCCATCAATTGTTGAAACTTTATCTAATCCCTATTAGGGATTGAAACATTCCGTACAAGCCACTTTAACCACCATCCAGGAGTTGAAACTTTATCTAATCCCTATTAGGGATTGAAACAGCCCAGAGACTACCGAGACCTTCAGACCATTAGGTTGAAACTTTATCTAATCCCTATTAGGGATTGAAACTCCTGAGGATGCCTCCCGATAGATATATTGGTATCGTTGAAACTTTATCTAATCCCTATTAGGGATTGAAACGTGAGAAAGGAATACGGCAAAGATGCCTTCAATCCGGTTGAAACTTTATCTAATCCCTATTAGGGATTGAAACGCACTAACCTATACGACCCCTCACATTATATTGGGGTTGAAACTTTATCTAATCCCTATTAGGGATTGAAACCAGGAACAAAAAGCCATTAGGGTAGCGAAAGCAGGTTGAAACTTTATCTAATCCCTATTAGGGATTGAAACCAGCTTAAGAGAGTATGGTATCCCCCTTAGAGGTAGAGCGTTGAAACTTTATCTAATCCCTATTAGGGATTGAAACATTTCTCCTTCGAGATGAAGGAGAATTTCATTCAGTGTTGAAACTTTATCTAATCCCTATTAGGGATTGAAACATATACTTCTAGGAAGAAGCCTACCTCCTCAAAGTTGAAACTTTATCTAATCCCTATTAGGGATTGAAACATCAACTTTTAAAAAGCTCTCTCAATCATCAGAGTTGAAACTTTATCTAATCCCTATTAGGGATTGAAACCCTGATGACTGGCCGCATTGAGGATCTGATAGTTGTTGAAACTTTATCTAATCCCTATTAGGGATTGAAACACAGCGCAAAATCAATAGTATTTTTGTTGGCAAGCGAGGCAAGTTGAAACTTTATCTAATCCCTATTAGGGATTGAAACTTCCAAATGCCATGCCTGGATAAGCGGTTCTAAGTTGAAACTTTATCTAATCCCTATTAGGGATTGAAACAATAGGTCTGTAGTCTGTCTGCAGACTACAGCAATGGTTGAAACTTTATCTAATCCCTATTAGGGATTGAAACAGCGGCTTTTATCGGGGTATCGGGAACGGGGTAGAAAAAGTTGAAACTTTATCTAATCCCTATTAGGGATTGAAACCGAGGAAAGAAAGGCTTCTTCCTCGGCTTCTGGGGTAGTTGAAACTTTATCTAATCCCTATTAGGGATTGAAACGAATGATTTATTTCTCTAAAGTGCTGAACATACGAGGTTGAAACTTTATCTAATCCCTATTAGGGATTGAAACCGTCGCTCTCTTTATTAAGTGCTTTAGTAGCACTTGTTGAAACTTTATCTAATCCCTATTAGGGATTGAAACTTCGGGACGAAGAAGCCAATAATTGTTGTTTTTAATTGCATCTGCAAGTCTCATAATCTTTGTTTAGTACAGACTTGCAGACTTTTTTAGCCTATTTTCTCGCATGTAGCGATCGCTTAAGTAAGTGCCATTCCACCATATAAGGGTAGTAGTGTACATAATTACTACAGCTACTTTTTGTTTACACGTACAGAAATAGCCGTATCAGGATTATCGCTAAATACACCATCAATTCCTAAATTAAAAAACAATTCATACTCCCCTTGAGGGTTTCCTTGCAAGTCCGGTGGCAAAAAGAAATCTTCATTTCGTAAAGTCCAAACATGAACCAATAAATTAGCCTTATGAGCATTGCTGATTAAAGATGTCGGCGACAGCAATTTACCCTCACTATCTTTAGGTAAAAGCAGGTTTTTATGAATACCGATCGCTTGAGCATATCTAGAAATTTCCCTTAACCCTTCCGCAGTTGCTAAATCCACATAAGTACGCTCATCACCACTTACCACAAAATCATAAGGTTTGCCGCTGACATTGAGCAGTTGCACTAGAGGTAAATCAGTTTTTATAGACAATTCTTGCAAATTACTAACTTCAAAACACTGGATAAAAATAGGTGCATTACTTCCCTCGTAACCATTCGCTTGCAAATTTACAACTAGAGTTTCTTCTAATGGTAATCCAATAGATTGAAAATAAGTTGGGTGCTTTGTTTCCGGATAAATACCAATAGTGCGTCCCGTTTCTACACTTTTGTGCTTGACTAAATCGATAACTTCCTGCAAAGTTGGAATTTCCCAGAGTCCATCATAGGCTGTATTTTGAGGGCGCAGTTGAGGAATTCGTTCTTTAGCTCGCAAAGTCTTAATTTCTGCTAGAGTAAAATCTTCGGTAAACCAGCCATTTTTTGCCTCTCCATCAACTACTTTGATAGTTTTACGATTAGCAAACTCTGGGCGAATAGCAACGTCTGTTGTTGCAGAAATTTCGTTTTCGTGGCGAGCAATTAAAATACCATCTTTTGTGATAACTAAGTCTGGTTCAATAAAATCAGCCTCCATATCAATGGCTAATTCATAAGCAGCTAATGTATGTTCTGGTCGATAGCCACTTGCGCCTCTGTGTGCAATTATAATTGGGGGTTTTTGCGTCAAAATTGTAAGCATTAAAAATTAAGGAAAATGGTAAAGGGCAAAAGGCAAAGCTTAAAGAGATATTTTTCTTTAAGTACTCTCTACGATACTAAAGCTGAAAAATCAACAGACAATTTATCTGTATACACTGCGGGAAGCCGCCATGACAGGTGTCTATATCTTTGGTTAAAAATATCTAAAAAATATTTTCTGAAGTAGAGGATTGAGTTCGTTAAATTTGATTAAGCTATATAGCTGGAACTAGGGAGTCAGGAAGGGGAAAGGGCGAAAGGGTAAAGGGGAAAGGAAAAAATAATTCCTTGAACTCTTGCCCTTTTCCCGACTTCTGCAATAAGTCTATTCTTTGGGCGAAAAAGGAGATACATTTGGTGGAACCGATAAAATCGGAAGTAAAACAGCGAGTTCTGGAACTGCGACAATTACTACAACAGGCTAGTTATGCTTATTACGTCCTCGATTCTCCAATTATGGAAGATGCTGTTTACGATCAGCTGTATCGAGAATTGCAAGACTTGGAAACCCAGTATCCAGAATTGGTAACACCGGATAGCCCTACTCAGCGGGTGGGTGAAAAGCCTGCAACACAGTTTACTTCGGTGCGCCACAATATCCCACTGTATAGTTTAGAAAATGCGTTTAACATAGACGAATTGCAGGCTTGGGATCAGCGCTGGCGGCGACAACTATCCCCACAAACAGAAGTAGAGTATGTCTGCGAATTAAAAATTGATGGAAATGCTTTAGCTTTGACTTATGAAAATGGTGTTCTCACCCGAGGTGCTACTAGGGGTGATGGCGTGATAGGTGAAGACATCACCCAAAATGTGAGAACAATTCGTTCAATCCCCTTGCGTTTGAATGTAGAGACGTTGCATGCAACGTCTCTAGCAGAAAGGGTGGAGGTGCGAGGCGAGGCATTTTTACCTCTAGATGTGTTTAAGCAAATGAATGAAGAAAGGCAAAAAGCGGGCGAGTCGTTATTTGCCAATCCTCGCAACGCCGCGGCTGGTACACTCAGACAGCTAGACTCTCGAATTGTGGCGCGAAGGAGACTAGATTTTTTTGCCTATACGCTGCACATTCCCGGTATGGACGATGCGAGTATCGCCAATACCCAGTGGGAAGCCCTGGAATTACTACAGAAGTTGAGTTTTCGCGTTAATCCCAACAAGCGTCTGTGTGCTTCTTTACAGGAAGTGGCTGAATATTATCAGCATTGGGATACGGAAAGGCTGAATTTACCCTATATGACCGATGGGGTAGTGGTGAAGCTAAATTCCTTTAAACTGCAAGAACAGCTGGGATTTACGCAAAAGTTTCCCCGTTGGGCAGTAGCCCTCAAGTATGCGGCAGAAGAAGCACCCACTCGTGTAGAAAATATCGCGGTGAATGTGGGACGAACAGGGGCGCTGACTCCCTTAGCAGAAATGCGCCCCGTCCAACTAGCAGGAACTACAGTTTCCCGCGCTACTTTACACAACGCCGATCGCATTGCTCAATTAGATATCCGCATCGGCGATACTGTGATTGTCCGCAAAGCTGGGGAAATTATCCCAGAAGTTGTGCGCGTTCTCAAAGAACTGCGTCCCCCAGATACACAACCTTTTGTTATGCCCACTCACTGCCCGGTATGCGGTCAACCCGTAGTGCGGGAAATGGGTGAAGCGGTGACTCGCTGCGTCAATGCTTCCTGTCCGGCTATTCTCAAAGGGGCAATCGAACATTGGGTAAGCCGTGATGCCTTAGATATTCGCGGTATCGGCGAAAAACTCGTGCATCAACTCGTAGATAAAGAGTTAGTGCATTCTGTTGCCGATTTATATGATTTGACAGCCGACAAGTTGTATGGATTGGAACGCATGGGGAAAAAGTCGGCTGAGAAATTAGTGGATGCGATCGCCCAATCAAAAAATCAACCTTGGTCAAGGGTATTGTATGGTTTGGGCATCCGTCACGTTGGTAGTGTCAATGCCCAATTGCTAACAGAAAAGTTTAAGAACGTCGAACAGTTGGCAGCAGCACGAGTTTCAGACATTGAAGGTATTTACGGTATCGGTGCGGAAATTGCTGAGTCTGTGTACCAGTGGTTTCGCATTAGCGCCAATCAAGCTTTGATTGAACGCTTGCAAGCAGCTGGGTTGCAACTTGCCTCTACAGAGGAAACGCCAGTAGTAAGCGATCGCAATCAAAAATTGGCGGGTAAGACCTTTGTGATTACTGGTACATTACCAACCTTGAAACGGGATGAAGCAAAGGCATTAATTATAAAAGCTGGTGGAAAAATTACTGAATCTGTAAGTAAAAAAACAGACTATTTAGTTGTGGGAGAAGATGCAGGCTCTAAGTTGGAGAAAGCGCAATCATTGGGAATTATGCAGTTGAGTGAGACGCAGTTATTGGAGATTTTGCAAGGGTAATACCAAATATTTTTTACAACCTTCCTGTATAGCCCGCCTCGCGGGCTTTGTTTTTTAGTTAAAGCTGCCAGAGATTGTATCAATTTCACAACATTTGTTGACAGCTACTAAATATTCATGTCAATTTAAATGACATGAATGTCAAGCATTAATAGGGTAAAGTCTTATGCTTCATCACATCTCGATCGCTGTTGAAAATCCCCAACATGTAGCCGAAGTTTTAGCAGAACTGTGGGGTGGTCGTGCCTATCCTTTTCCCATGTACCCCAACAGCTACATCGCTTTTGCAGGGGATGCTCATGGTACAGCCATTGAAGTCTACCCACTTGGTAGCGAACTTGTTCCAGGTAGACCAGATTTACCAGATTTGCAGTTCAATCGGTCTGACTCCAAATTTAGCGCTACCCATGCCGCTATTTCTGTACCTTTAAACCAAGAACAGATTGAGCAAATTGCTGCCCGTGAGGGTTGGCAAGCTCAACTAGGCGATCGCGGGCCATTTTTCCAAGTGGTGGAACTATGGGTTGAAAACAGCATCTTGCTTGAACTGTTAACCCCTGAAATGGCAGCGCGATACGTTGCTTTCTCCACACCTGAGAATTGGGAAAAATTGGTATTAGCAGCAGCACCCGTGTAAATCAAAAAGCCTTCAGGAGAAGACAAATGCGACAATAAGATGAAATTTATTTTAGAATTGATTTCATGAAAGCTGACATAAATGATCAAGAACAATCAGCTCCTCCAAAGCGCACTTACAACAGCCAACTTCGCAAAAAGCAAGCCTCCCAAACGCGCAATCTGATCCTGAAGGCATTAGCAGAACAATTAGTTATTGACGGTTAGGATTTTGCGATCGCCGATGCAGCTCAACGTGCTGGGGTATCTCCCCGCACAATTTATCGTTATTTTCCCAATAGAGATGCACTGTTGGAAGCTTTGGGACTATGGGTAGACGAACAATTGGGAGATCCTCCTTACCCCAGTTCTCCGGCTGATATTGCGGATATGGTAGAACAAGTCTTCCCTAAGTTTGATGAACAGGCTATGCTAGTGCAGGCTTTGCTGTTATCAGAATTGGGCAAGTCAGTGCGATCGCGACTACGCATCAAACGGCGAGAGTCTGTGGCGCGATCGCTACAGCCAGTTGTTGAACACTTGGATGCAGCCCAAGCAAAAGCAATATGTGCTGTTATCCAACACCTGGCAAGTGCAGAAATGTGGAATGTGATGAAAGATGAATATGGGTTAGATGGTAAAGAATCAGCTAAGGCAGTTGCTTGGGTTGTCCGCACACTGATAGCAGAGTTACAAAGCCAGCAGAAAGGAGGAGTTGGGGAGATGGGGTGATGGGGGGATGGGGAGATGGAGGGATAGGGAGAAAGAAGAATTCTTTTCTCTCCCACTCTCCCACTCTCAAGAACTCTCCCTTGTCTCCGACGTTCTAGGTAATCGAAAAAAATTTAGCTTCCTCCATTCGGGTGAACCTATGGGGTGATGTGCTGATGTTACCGCTTGTTGTAGTATGTTTGTAGTTTGTTGATGCTAGGCGGTAGGTGCTATGACACCTGAATATGAATACAGCAGGCTTGCCAATGCAGAAGATATAAAACGACTGGGGGAAATCCTCAACCAGTGTTTTGTTGGTACACCCGGAGACGAGGAAATCTACATCAACTCTATTGGTGTAGAAAATTTCCGTATCCTTCATCAAAAAGGACAAATAGCTGGTGGACTAGCAATTATCCCGATGAGTCAGTGGTGGGGTAGTCAGCCTGTACCGATGGGGGGGATTGCCGCAGTTGGCATAGCTCCAGAGTATCGTGGTACAGGAGCTGCGATCGCGATGATGCAACACACCCTCAAGGAACTCCATGCTAAGGGTGTACCCATCTCCGTTCTTTTTCCAGCCACACAACGCCTGTACCGCAAAGCCGGATATGAACAGGCAGGGAACTTTTGCACTTGGGAAATTCCTTGTGACACTATCCAAACCAGAGAACAACTACTCCCTGTTGTGCGTGTTCCGTTTACTTTTGAAGTCTTTAGTAAACTTTATCAGCAACAAGCAAGAATTAATAATGGACATCTAGACCGACATCAAGCGATCTGGGAAAGAATCACCCAACCAGATGAGAAAGAAGCTATCTACATTTATCAGATTGGTTCAAAAAACCAACCCGAAGGTTATATCATCTTCAGCCAACATCGCATAGAAGATAGTTCTGTTCTAAGAATCAAAGATTGGGTAATTCTCACAACCGCTGCGGCACAATCTTTCTGGAGTTTTATAGCCAGTCATCGATCGCAAATAGACAAGGTGCGGTGGAGAAGCTCTACTATTGATTCCCTGACTTTACTGCTGCCAGAACAAACTGCCAAGATCAAATCAACAATGCGCTGGATGCTGCGCGTTATAGATGTAGTCAAGGGGCTAGAAAAGCGGGGTTATCCACCAGAAATACAAGCCGAACTCCATCTCAAAATTCAAGATAACCTGTTAGCTGAAAATAATGGTAGGTTTATACTTTCTGTTGCTAACGGACGTGGTGAAGTCAAAAGCGGTGGCAAAGGCGAGTTGCATCTAGATATCAAAGGACTCGCACCCCTCTACACAGGCTTATTTACGCCTCAGCAATTACAGTTAGCAGGAAAATTGGATGCTACAGAAGCAGCTCTCTGGGCAGCTACGCAAATATTTACAGGTGCATCTCCTTGGATGCCGGATTTCTTCTAAATGTTGTTTGTTGTTTGTTGATTTTTGTTAGTTGTTTGGTAATTGTTCCAGCCAACCCTCCGGGTACTCTACGAGAAGCCGCCCTGATGGGCGTCTACGCCAGTTGTACCCTGCGGGAAGCCGCGCTGCGCGCGTCTACATGGGGGAAACCACGGCAGGTGCTACAACGCTTGGTACCCCCGCAACACACTGCCTCCCCAAGACCGCACTGGCTCACCACCAACAAAGAACAAATCCGTTGTTTGTTGTTCGGACTACCAACCACCAACAACTACCATTGACCAATGACTAAAATCCATCAAACTTCCGATCGCTGGCGTCTAGGGTTAGCATTATCGCTATTGACCGTTTTCTTGTGGGGAATTCTACCGATTGCCTTAACAGTGACATTACGTCAAGTAGATGTATACACTGTCACTTGGTTTCGTTTTTTGATTTCGTTTGTTTTGCTAGCAATTTATTTGGGCACGCAAGGGAAATTACCGACACTAAGACAGTTGCGTTCTACGTCTTGGAAATTATTAGCGATCGCCACAATTTTCTTAGCTAGTAATTACATTCTTTACCTCCAGGGTTTAGCATTAACCTCACCCTCGAATGCTCAAGTAATCATCCAGCTAGCGCCTTTGCTCATGGGTTTTGGAGGTTTAGTAATTTTTCGGGAGCATTATACACTGCGTCAGTGGTTTGGCGTAGGTGTTCTGACTGTTGGTTTTATCTTATTTTTTCACGAGCAACTTTTTCAATCTTTCGTAGAAATTTCCCAGTATACAAATTCGTCTAGCATACATCTGGCTACACTAGCAAAATATTTGTCCTTATTTAATGCTCTAGGGATTACCCTGAATGCATCCAATCAATATTTACTGGGAAGCAGTTTAATTGTACTAGCAGCAGCTACATGGGCAGTTTACGCTTTAGCACAAAAACAGTTGTTGCAATCTTTATCTTCTGCCAATATCATGCTGATAATTTATGGAGGATGTACTTTATTTTTCTCGCTTGTTGCTAATCCCAAAATAATTTTATCACTTGATTTATTACATTTTGGAATGTTGATTTTTTGTGCTTTAAATACTTTAATTGCCTATGGTGCTTTTGCTGAATCTCTACAACACTGGGAGGCATCACGAGTCAGCGCAGTCTTGGCTTCCACTCCCATAGTTACTTTATTATCAGTTGGAATTATATCAGTAATAGTACCGAACTTAATATCACCAGAAAAAATCAATTTCATAGGAATTTTGGGGGCAATTTTAGTTGCAACTGGTTCGGTGGCGATCGCCTTAGGTAAACACTCGTAAAAAAATAATTTTTTAAGTAATTTTACTGCTGATTTAATCAAGTTAATAGCACTCTAATATTAGTTTTAAAAATACGGAAGCGCATGTTTTTTTTATCTGTTATGATGTCATGGTTAGCACAAGCTAATTGATTGATTGGCAACCAGATAAGTAATTCATCTTACCTGGTAGAACCTGTTGAGATTCAATTTTGAATTTCTGGGCAAGAGAAAAAATCCAAAAAATACAATACATTTGAGGCGCATCACACGAACCAAATCTAGGGTGTAGGAGTAACTACCACAGCACACGCCTTTTCAACAACATCACTGTGTATAGTTGAACGATGAACAGCTTGTTTGGTAAGTGGGCTAGCACCCTGAGAAAAAATTGGTTGTTGCTGCTTCTCTCAACGGTGCTACCAACATTTGGGTTGAGCTATTCTGCCCTTACAGCACAGCGTATCTATGCGTCTTATTCAGCCTTAGAACGTTCTGTTTCCGTTACAGCTTTAGAAAACTTCGCCAAAAACGGTGTAGTTGATGAAGAATTGGCGGTTTACACACAATTTTTGAAACCAGGACAGCTTCAGGAGTTGCGACGGACACTACTCAGTCCGATTAAAGTTGATCCGGTAGCAGTTTCACAATTCCTCTATACCCCGCAAGGAGAATTTTTGCTGCGGCGCTTGACAGAAGTGATTAGGACTGAATCTCGCCAACCAGAAGCAGGATTTCATGCTTTGCGAGCGGCTTTGATTCTAGCAGCAAAGGAGCCAGAAGGCTTAACGCTATTGAATTTAGTGCGTAAATATCCCAACTCCAGCATTCACATTGATTTGACACGTACTTTAGGAATAGCAGCCGAACTGCAAAAAATGGTCAATGAAACCAACCGTGCTGTCGCAGCAGTTTTCCAAAAGTCAATAAAAGAAACCGCTACTATTCCAGCATCATTGAATCTTTCTCAATTGCCAGATTTACGGCGTCAAGGAAGATTTGTAGCAAAAAAAATGCAGTTGAAGTATTTTGACGGCGCACCGGGACGGGGACGACTTTTATTGACTGATATTTACCTGCCTAACACCCGTACTAAAGTACCTGTAATCGTGATTTCTCATGGATTAGGTACAGACAGCAGTAACTTTCAATACTTAGCCAATTATCTAGCTTCCTACGGTTTGGCTGTCGTCGTTCCTAACCATCCGGGTAGCGATAGTAAACAATTGCGATCGCTATTAAATGGCAGTGCTAGTGAGATAGCACAACCGGAAGAATTTTACAACCGACCTTTGGATATAAAATACATACTAAATCAGCTAGAGGCTGATTCACGACTCAAAAACCGACTAAATTTACAACAAGTAGGAGTATTTGGTCAATCATTAGGTGGTTACACAGCTTTAGCCTTAGCTGGTGCAAAAATTAACTTTGAGCAACTAAATAAAGACTGTAATCAACAGGCGCTTAAACAAAACTGGAATATGTCTTTGTTACTTCAGTGTCGCGCGGTGGATTTGTATGGCAAGGATTATAACTTGCGGGATGAGCGAGTCAAAGCTGTAATAGCAGTTAACCCAATTACTAGTAGCATCTTTGGAGAAACAGGCTTAAGCAAGATCAAAACTCCAGTCATGATTGTCGCCGGCACTGATGATACGATCGCACCAGCTTTATACGAACAAATTCAGCCTTTCTCCTGGATTAATAATTCACAAAAGTATCTTGTTCTGATGGCTGGGGGGACACACTTTTCTGTCATTGGTGAGACTAAAAATAGACAGAACCAGGTAGCATTACCTTCGGATTTAGTAGGGGATAATCCAACCCTGGCGCGTCGTTATATAAATACTTTGAGCTTGCCTTTCTTTGCAACTTATGTAGGCGAAATGTCAAAATATTCTCCCTACCTTAACGCCGCCTATGCTAGATCTATTTCGAGTCAGACTATGGGTTTGAGTCTCATCCAGTCTTTAACTCCAACCGAATTGGCACGAGCCACAGCAAAGTGATTATTTATGTTATTTTCACCTTTGTGTCTTAGTGTCTTTGTGGTTTAAGAAAGATTTTTTCACCACCAAGGCACAAAGCCACCAAGCAACATCTAGTTTCATAATTTATTGTGTTTGGTTTCCTCAACCTCAACAAACCATTTGGCTGGACTTCCCACGACTGCGTAGCGAAGACACGAAAGCTTTTGCGCCTTAAGCGGGTAGGACACGCTGGCACTTTAGATCCAGCTGCTACGGGAGTGTTACCAATCGCACTTGGTAAAGCAACTCGTCTTTTACAGTATCTTCCTGGAGAAAAGGCATATAAAGCAACAATTCGCTTGGGTGTACGTACTACAACCGATGATTTGCAAGGGGAAATCATCACGCAACAGCCAGTGACAGGATTAACTTTAGAAACAGTAAAAACCGCGCTGCAAAAATTTGAGGGCAAAATAGAGCAAATTCCACCGAGTTACAGTGCCATTCAAGTACAAGGAAAGCGCCTATACGATTTAGCACGTAAAGGTGAAACAGTGGAAGCGCCTGTGCGAACGGTAGAAGTATTGAAGATGGAAATTTTAGATTGGCGAGAGGGGGAATTTCCCGAAGTGGATGTATTTATAGCCTGTGGTACGGGAACATATATAAGAGCGATCGCTCGTGATTTGGGTACAGTTTTAGAAACTGGTGGTACTCTCGTCGCTTTGCAACGCACTGCTAGTAGTGGGTTTAATTTAGCAGATAGCCTCACTTTTGCTGACTTAGAAGCACAACTGCAAGCTGGAACTTTTCAACCCCTTCCCCCCGATGCAGCTTTACAGCATTTGCCATTTGTTAGCTTATCAGCAACAGCTGCTCAAAAATGGTGTCAAGGTCAGCGAATTACTGAGCAAGATAATTCTTCTGCGGAGATTTTACGAGTTTACGCTGAAGACGAGCGCTTTTTGGGTATCGGAAAATCAAATGGTGATGTGTTAATTCCTACACTCGTTTTAATATAATGTGCCTTTAAGTTGCGTGTTTACTTGTCAGGGTTGTCCTTTGGTTAGTGGTTAGTGGTTGTAGAGACGTGCCATGGCACGTCTGTACATTGGTTAGTGGTTGTAGAGACGTGCCATGGCACGTCTGTACATTGGTTAGTAGTTAGTAGTGAGCAACCAACAAATGACTAATGACTAATGACACTCTTAAAAAAAAGTCGAAACATCTCGCAGAACCTCTGGAATTTCTCCAGATGCGGGAAACTCTAGCACAGTTTCCCGAAAACCCAAATAACCAGACTCAGCAAACGACAATAGCATCCGTGCTAGCGCTAGCCATACCTCTGGTTCGTATTCCCAGTCACTATATCTGGAAGCTTTACCTGCAATTGAACGCAGCGCCCAAAAATAACTATTCCTCACCACAGAACCGCCTTTTTTATACTCTGGCACGTCTTCGTGGTGAAGGAAAAGTACGCTGTTTTCAATCCTGGCTCTCATAAAAGTTAAGAGTGTTGTTAGTTGATAGTTGGTTGTTGGTTGGTTTTACAAACAACAAACAACAAACAACCAACAACAAATTATTTTACAAATTCGATGTTAAACCAATACGAAAAGTAAACCCAGGGCTATAAGTACGATTCACTCGCTCGTATTGCTCACCTAGTAAATTTTCTAAGTAAAGCGTTACTCCTAAATTTCTGGTTAAAGGTACACGAGTACTGAAATCTAAATTAAAGAAAGATGGTACAAAATCTGTAGTCTTATCTCCTGGGTTATTAAAGAAAGCTCTGCGAGCGCCACTATTATAAGTAGCATACAAATTAGCTTGCCATCCTGCACTTTCATAACCAATACCAGCTTGGGCTACTGAGTAGGGAATCATACCCAACTGCAAGCCTTTTTCTATTCCCGTTTTAATCTGGGCATCTGTATAAGTGTAGTTAATAAAGGTAGACCAACCAGAAGCAATTCTCCACCGCAGCGCCGCCTCAAAACCGTTCGTGTCGACTAGCCCGATGTTTTCCCATTTTCCTTGGATGATTCCTAGGCGATTATCTAAGCTACTGCCAAAGTAAGTAAATTGTCCTGTCAAATTGTCAGAAAAATTAACATCTATTCCCGCAGTCCAAGATGAACCTGTTTCTGGTTCTAAATCTGGATTTGGCAACCAACCGTGAACCGTATCATATAAATACAACTGATCTAATCCGGGATTACGCTGTCCTCCTGCCCAGCTTCCTCGCACAGCCAAATTCGGAGTCACAGCATAACGCAATCCGACACTAGGATTCAAATAGTTCCCAAACTGACTATCAAAGTTTTGTCTCAGTCCTAAATCTAGCTCAAGATTGTTGGTAATATTCCAAGTATTGACAACAAATAAAGCGGTATTCAACAGACTATTGTTTTCTATCTCATTGAGGGCAATTCTATCAGGGCGTGTACTATCAGTCTCGCCATTCAAGTTAGTATTTTTCAAATCTAAGCCCCACCGCAATCTATTATTTGCGGTAATTCGCCAATCGTGATCTAGCCTAGCTGTTAGTAGTTGGGTATCTAAAACTCCTGTACGATTATATTCTGCACCTCTAAAAACTGTAGGGCCATAAGTGCTGAAATAATCCTGATTGTAGCCTAGTGTTGTTGTGAGAACCGAATCTTCGCCATTACCTAGCAGGGTTTTCCAAGATAAACCAATATTAAGTCCATCGTGGTCTAGTCGGTCTTTCTGGAGCGGAAAACCAAAATACACTAAACCCCGGCGACTGCTAAGTTTAGTTGCGTCTAAAGAAAGAGTATTTCTGGCATCTAAATCAAATATCAAGTTACCGAAGTAGCTACTCCTAGCAGTATCTGCGTTGGTTAAATAACCATCAGCATTACGATTGGCTGCACCTTCAGGTACTTTATAACGGTTATCAATAAAGCTTCTTTCAAAGCTGAAGTTATACCGAACAGAACCAAGCGCACCACCATAGCTAGCTTGTTGATTATTGAAATTCAAAGAACCAAATTCCGCAGTAAAACCTAGTTTAGGAACGATGCTACCTTCTTTGGTAATAATATTAACAATTCCCCCAAAGGCAGAGGAACCATACAAGGTAGTGGCTGCACCACTTGATAGTTCTATTCTTTCAATCGACTCTACGGGAATGCTATTTAAGTCAGTTGCGCCATGATAGGTGTTGATATTAGTATTAATCGGTCTGCCATTAATGAGGAATACTGACTGATTTATTGAGTATCCTCGATAATATGTACCTGTGTGAATATCTGCTCCATAACCGACATCATTGATGGCAAATCCTGGCAATCTTTTCAAAACATCGGCTACGCTTGTAGCGCCTTGTTTTTGAATTTCTTCTTGATCAATTACATAAGTAGGAGTGGATTCGGGTAAAGTGTCTTTTTCCCCTGTTACTTCTATCTCGATATCTGCCTCTACATTCCCATCTTCGGTGTTAGTAGAAGGTTCTGTTTCTGCCTGCGCTACTGGTTCAGCAATCATGATTTTGCTAACTTCAACTAATGTAGATTGCTGAGTTAATAATTCAGCATTATTGGCAGGTAATTTTATTTCACTTAAGCTGGGAATTTCTGAACTTGTGTGGAGCGATTTATCGATAAGCTGTTGATTATCTTCAGTTTCACCAGCTAAAACAGGATAGGCTATCAGTAAACTCGGTACAAAAACTGACAGCAAAAAAAGACACTTTTTCACTTTTTATCACTGAACGTAGAAATACTCAGTGATATTTTTATGGTTATTGCAATTAGCTGTCAAAAGACAAGCTGTCATACTTTTGCATTAGTTGGGGATTGGGAATTGGGGATTGGGGATTGGGAATAGGTGAAAATTATGAATGATGAATACTGAATGCTAAAAATTTCATAATTCATAATTCATAATTCATAATTTTTATGCCCCATGCCCTAATCCCTAGTACCCTTGAACTCAATTAGGCAATTACAACTTTTGGTGGTATTTGTTTTTGCACGGTCTTGATTAAATATAGTGTCTTTTCGTATGCCAGCTTCTCTCCTTTGTGTCCAAAGTAAGCAGCGGCTTTTTGCAAGTCTGCGATCGCAGTTTGTTCGTAACCAAGACGATGGAAGGCTATCCCCCGGTTAATATAAGCATTGCCATTGCTGGGATCAAGTTGAATTACTTCAGTGAAATTACGCACTGCACTTAGGTAATTATTGCTTTTGGCACAAGCACAACCTTGGTTAAAGTAAGCTCTGTAGTTGCTGGCATTCAGGCGAATCGCCATATTAAAGTCGAGCATAGCAGCTTGCAGGTCTGCCAATTCAAAACGGGCTAACCCTCGATCATTGTAGATGTCGGCAAGCAGAGAACCAGATATTTCGGGAATTTGGCTCAAGGCAATATTGTAGTCTGCTATTGCCTGCTGGTATTTTTCCAGAGAGGCGTTTGCGATTCCTCGGTTGTAGTAAGCTCGAAAATCATTTGGTTTGAGTGCGATCGCTTTTTCATCATCAGCGATCGCCGCTTCATAGTATCCTAGTCTATACTGGGCAATTCCCCGGTTTAGAAAAGCCTCAGCGTTGTTCGGTAAAAAATTGATTGCTTGCGTGCAGTCGGCGATCGCATTTTGATAATCCTGTATATTGATATAGGCAAGGCAGCGATTGCTGTAAGCTGCGGCAAAATCCTTCTTCTCCTCTATTGCCTGTTGGAAATATTTAATAGCTTCCTGATAGTTACCGTATAGTGTATTCTGTACTCCCAATTTAAATAAGTCGTCTGCTGTGACTGGGATGATAGAAGTGGGTAATGAATACGCAGGTGAAGCGAGAAAAAAACAGGTAAGTGCAACAGCAGTAATTAAATTGAGAATGAATTGATAGCAGCAATTCATAATATTTTTCATCCTCTCAACACTCCCGGTTCGCCCATTTTTTAATGATTTAGGAAAAATGGGCAGTCAGAAGTATACCAAACGACATATTCCCAAAAATAAGCAAGTAGGTATATGTTCGGTGTTATGGCTACTGAACCCATAATCACAAACGAACGAGTCGATGATATACCCGTACTTCTAAAAATACGTATGGGCAATGCCCCTGCTAATCTCTCCATCTTGAGAGCGATCGCCATTAATATACTCCGCCGAAATGGTCATACTTCCATCACAACTGCCCAAAGATTTCTCTAAACATGATATTGACAAACTCCTTGCCCTTGTGGAATGAAACAGCCCTGCCCTTGGAAAGGGGGGCTTTTTGTGGATTTTTGACTATGCTGGTAGGCGATACATAATCACCTTAGCTTTGTGAACTTCTTCTACAAACACCAAGTACTCACCATTTGAGCGGCGAAAAGCGCGGACACCATAAGGTATATCAACCCAACCAGTCTCGCCTGCAACTTCGGGGCCTGGTTTTAACTGTTGTACTAGTTTTCCTGTAGTTGTGTCGTAAATGAACACGTTTGCATGCTTACTATCAGCGGCAAAAAGCCTGTTCCCTGCTATATCGATTGCTTTGATGTGCAATTTAGGATTAAGACTGGGGTTATAAGGTAGTACTATTCTTAAGCTGGGATTTCTATTTTTGCCTTTGCTCCAGTTATCATAGCGCACTACTTCTGTACCAGCCAATCCCCAGTCGCCATCAATATTGGGGCGATCGCTAGTATAGCCGCTCAAATACATGACGTCTTGTTCGGGAAAATACTTGATCCTTGTTAAAACTTTAAAAGGTTTAGGCATGGGTATTTTTTCCACGGCTGTGCGACTGTACCGAGGACAGCCATGAGCATTCAGTCCTTGGAAGCGATAATGTTTGATGTAGCCAGCTTCTGCTGCTTGCCAAACATCTCCTTTGCTATCAATTTCCCAACCCCAAACAGTATCATCCTTTTCACCTGTAGCTTGATATTCTTTTGCTTGAGGAGAACCATCACCGTTGACATCTACCCATATCCAACTGCCTTTAGTCGGTTCATCAGCTAGCCATTTTTCTTTGCCCTTGCCAAAGATACCGCACGGAACTGCTATCTCTCCATCAAAACGATAGGTTAACAAGCGTTCTGACATCATTTCTGAGGAGATATACATCAAACGCTTTCCCTGTATGCGACGAACGAAAGGAGCTGTTGGCATAGTGTGCAGTCGCCCATCACTAGGGTAGCGGAATTTATCTAAGGTGTATCCTTTATATTGCCATTCCTTACCGCTACCTTTGCTGTAGTCCATGACAAAGTGTTCGTCTTTTGTGAAGACGTCTACCCCATCAGTACTAGGATCGGCATCGGCGTTATCTACAAATTGCAAACCCAGCAACTGCCATTGTAATTGTCCCGATGGGGAAAACTTCCGCAAGTCTACACCTGAACGGTTAAACCCATCATTGCTAACGTAGATATTTCCAGCCGCATCTGTACCTATTCCGCTCAAACCGTAAAATTTCAAAGCCCCGATTTCGCCCGGTTTATCGGCATAAATCCCGCCTTTGGTTCCGAATGTACCGACTTGCTTTGGTTTACTCTTAATATCATAAATCAGCACTTGTTGACGCGGCCCGTTATCTGCTACTAACAGCCTGCCTTGATTATCGACTGCGATCGCTGTTGGTTCACCAATATCTGCGATCGCACCAGGCAATTGCTTTCCTGTTGGTGAATAATACACAATCTTGGCTGGAGTTTTACCGTTTGTATTTTGGATAATCCACAGATTCTTTTGTTTGTCAATAGCTATATTGCCCGGATTGGAAACGGCAAATTTGCGTAATTCCTTCATTGTGGCGGTATCGTAGACACGAATTCGCCCAGCTGCTTTGTCACTTACATACAGCCGTCCATCTGAAACTGCCAACCCAGTTACTTTATCTTTGGTACTGACTATTAACATGCTTTTATCCCAGCCACGCCCACCTGGAAATGGTGCAGGCTTTCCAGACAACTTGTAGCGTCTGACACAATACCAATTCGTGCCTTTGGGGGGGTAATCTTCTCCTGCTTTACCCTCAGGAGATTGCCCCATCGCTACGTACATATATTTTTGATCGACAGCGATCGCAGATCCACCCCCTCTTCCCCATCCATGCAAGTCATCAGCCTTGCCGATCGCATCTCCATCCTTATAAATTCCTACCTCTCGCGCGGCTTCATCCCATGGGCTATTAGTGTAGACAGTACCGTCAGGAGCAACATAAATACCACTTACCTGGATCTGCACCCACTTGTCACCACCACCAAAAGTATTGCCTAACCAAGATGTAGTGTAGGCATTTGTAGTAGATGCTGTTTTAATACTTGTAGCAGGCGCTGTGTCAGTATTTATAGAAGGTGTTGTGTTAGTGTTTATATTAGGCGCTGTATAGGTATTTATAGAAGGTGCTGTAGAGGTATTTATAGAAGGTGTTGTGTAGGTGTTGGCAGTAGGTGCTGTAGAGGTATTTGTAGAAGGTGTAACCCTTCCAGTCAAGTAGATTGCAATAACTGTTGCAGTTGTAACTCCAGCAATCAGGCCGAGTAAAAACTTGAATATTTTATAATGTTGAAAATTATCTGTCCTGAATAAGTTCTTGATACGCTGATTGAAAATTTGTATTTTTCTGTGTTGCTTTTGGTAGAAGTTGCCAATCTGACGCATTAATCTATTATTCATCTCTAGTTACTGATAAACTATCAATTGGATTTCATTTTTTATTTTCTTTTTTCTCAAAAATATTGAGATTTTTCATCACTTAGTATTTACTAAATTACGCTTAATGTGAATTAGAGGCTGAAACCTTGTATTTTCGGTGTAGAGACGCGAAATTTCGCGTCTCTACAAAGCCCAGAATCCTTGATATAACATTGGTTTTGATAATTCACATCAGATGTAAATTCTGATAATTTCTTAAATTATTTGCTTGTTAAGCATATAAATATATCTACAATTAGCATTGCACTATGCACTATATGTTATGCAAAAAGTCATACTTTTTGATTATTTGTCATGCTCATACATAAAAATAGCCAAAATTAGAGATAGCAAACTTGATTTTACAAAAACTTTATAAAAAACACATTATTTGTTTAATTAAACATAGGTAAAAATTCATCAATATTATTTAGAGTTGTAATGCTCTTCAGCTAGTCTTCTATAAAAGAGTAAACTATCATACCCAAAGTCTGATATTGATTAGGTAAATATGAATAATAATTATTCGGAGAGGCTGTTAGGGACGGATCGAGCTAAGTATCCCATTTTTTAGACTGACAAATATTATGACTAAACCCACCCGTAGTATGGCTAGCGATCAAAAGGATCAACAGCTAACAAACCTCATATTTAATGTTTATTTCCAGTGACTTCAATATCTTTTGGTTAGATAAATTTTAACTGTCAAACCTGTAACCAAAAGCAACTCCTCTTTATACCCTACTTTTGCAAGCAGGATTTGATTTATAACATCAATAGATCTTTAGATCTGTTTACCAATCTGTTGATGAATCTTAGATATGGAAGATTAAAGTATATTAAATTACTGTAATTATTTCAGTATTATACCTTAGTGAATTGTATGTTTAATGGTAAAAGATTTTTCTTGAAAACTTGCTGAGGTCGGAATGAAAAAATTCTGTTAGTGTGTTCAATAAAGGAATAGAAGTATTGTAGGTACTCATCTTTTGCTATTTTCAAAAAGGTAATGAATTATAAGTAAAAATGAATACAAACATAATCAGTTCATTATTAGGAGAAAAGCAGGTGGAATGTCACAAAGAAAACCATAGTTTAACCGCACATATTCTCTGTGTAGGAGTAGGTTGGTTTCCTACGACGCCTGGAGGGCTGGAACGATATATCTACGAACTGACTCAGAAACTAGCAGCCAATCAAGACCAGATTGAATTATGTGGAGTTGGTTTACCAGAAACTGAACCAAATAAACAGATCAAGTTGACTAACTTGGGTTCACCAGATAGTCCAATCTGGAAACGACTGTGGTCAATTCGCAATAACTTTCAAAAAACCAGAACAGGAAAACCAGATGCAATTAATTTGCATTTTGCATTGTACAGCTTTCCGATATTGGATTTGCTGCCCCAAGGAGTACCAATTACCTTTAATTTTCACGGCCCTTGGGCATCTGAAAGTAAGCAAGAGGCAGTTCATGACCAATTAAGTGTTTTTCTCAAGCATTGGCTAATAGAAAAAAGAACTTACAATCGCTGCGATCGCTTTATAGTTCTTAGCAAAGCATTTGGTCACATCTTGCACGAACAGTATCAAATTCCTTGGCAAAAAATTCACATCATTCCTGGTGGAGTTGATACTCATCGGTTTCAACCCGACTTATTACCTACTGAGGCTCGTGCCAAACTCGGCTGGCCGCAAGATAGAGCAATTATATTTACAACCCGCCGCTTAGTACATCGAGTTGGAATTGATAAATTGTTGCAAGCCCTAGCAGCAATCAAACCAAGAATTCCTGATTTTTGGTTGGCGATCGCGGGTAGAGGTCATCTGCAAGCAGCACTTCAACAACAAGCAACCGAATTGGGACTCAACGACCACGTTAAATTTTTAGGATTTTTACCCGATGAGCAATTGCCCATAGCCTACCAAGCCGCTGATATAAGTGTCATGCCCAGTCAGTCTTTTGAAGGGTTTGGATTGGCAGTAGTAGAATCCCTTGCGTGTGGTACTCCCGTCTTGTGTACTCCTGTAGGTGGAATGCCAGAAATTATAGAACCATTTTCACCAGAGTTAATTACTTCTTCCACTAAAGCCTCAGCTATTGCTGAAAAATTAGAACAGGTGTTACTAGGAAAAGTGCCAACGCCTTCACGAGAAGCCTGTCGCCAGTATGTTACTGCTAATTTTGATTGGCATAAAATCGCCCAAGAGGTCAGAAAAGTCATATTAGCGCAAACATAATAATAGTCTGTAAAAAAAGGGGTGAAGGGGAGATTTCATACTTCTCAGACACAAAATAAGTAATGATTATCAGGGATGTAATTACTTATGAAATTAAGCGTAATCATACCATGTTTAAATGCAGCAGATACTATTTCTTTGCAACTGGAAGCGCTAGCAAAGCAGGAATGGTCTGAACCTTGGGAAGTTATTATTGCAGACAACGGATCTTGCGATCAAACAGTAGCGATCGCCCAAAATTACCAAGAACGTTTACCTAAACTGCAAATTGTTGATGCATCTTCAAAATCGGGAGCAGCACACGCCCGCAATGTTGGTGCAAGTGTTGCCAAAGGAGAAGCCTTGGTATTTTGTGACGCAGATGACGAAGTTGCCCCTGGCTGGGTAGCAGCGATGGGTGAGGCACTCTCTAAGTACGATCTCGTTGGAGGTCGAAATGAACATTGGAAACTAAATGAACCTTGGTTAGTGAAAATTTACGGTTGCCAAGAAGGTGATGGAATATTTATGAATCACCCATATCTACCCTTACAAAGTGGCTGTAACCTTGGGGTCAAGCGTTCACTACATGAAGCTATTGGTGGTTTCGATGAAAATATTTTTATACTCGACGATGTTGACTACTCTTGGAGACTTCAACAGGTAGGGATAAAACCGCATGAAGTCAAAGATGCACTAGTTCACTATCGATTTCGCAACAGCATAATTGGTATATGCCGTCGTGCTTGGGATATGGGTCGTCAGGAAGCTTTGTTGTATAAAAAGCATCGATCTATGGGGATGCCTCAACTGATGTCATGGAAGAGTTTTGTCAGAACAGCGGTAATGTTTCCTTTGCGCTTCTTGCTGCTAAAAGTCCGTAACAAAGTAAGCTTAACTCAGTGTTTAATGGATTTGGCGTGGCGTGGAGGTCAATTGCGGGGTTGTATCAAGTATGGGTATCTACCCTTTTAATGCTGGAAAGGTGAAAGAGTTAAATGATGAAAATTCTATTTTTAGACCAAAGTGGTAAACCAGGAGGTGCAGAACTGTGCCTAATAGACATCGCCAAACCTTATCAAAATAACTGCTTAGTTGGTTTATTTGCTGATGGTTCTTTCAAAAGCTTATTAGCAGAAAATCACATCCCGGTTCAAGTTCTGACAACTCAAAACATACAAGTTCGCAAAGACAGTTCTCTAGCACAAGGGCTAGGAAGCCTTAGGCAGCTTGTACCGTTGATTGCAAAAGTAGTGCAAACAGCTCGTGCCTACGATCTAATTTATGCCAATACTCAAAAAGCATTGGTGGTTGGAGCGATCGCAAGTTTTTTGAGCCGTCGTCCTTTGGTTTATCATTTACACGATATTCTTTCTCCTGAGCATTTCAGCAAAATCAACCGTCGCATTGCTGTCACTGCTGCAAATCGTGCCTCATTAGTAATTGCCAACTCCCAAGCGAGTAAAACAGCATTTATAGAAGCGGGAGGACGTGCAGATATCAGCGAAGTTGTCTACAACGGTTTTGATCCCCAAAATTATCAAATAGATGAGTTGGTTGTTAATCAAACCAGGCAACAACTGGGACTAGAAGGGAAATTTGTAGTGGGACACTTTAGCCGTCTTGCACCTTGGAAAGGGCAACATATATTAATTGAAGCACTTGTACAATGTCCTCAACAAGTGACAGTAATTTTAGTCGGTGATGCATTGTTTGGTGAACAAGAATATGTCCAAAACTTGCATCAACAAATTACTACACTGGGACTAGAAAACCAAGTCAAATTTTTAGGATTTCGTTCAGATATTCCCCAATTAATGTCAGCTTGTGACTTAATAGCGCATACCTCCACAGCTGCTGAACCTTTTGGAAGGGTGATTGTAGAAGCGATGCTATGTGGAAAACCTGTAGTCGCAGCAAAAGCAGGCGGTGCAGTGGAATTAGTAGAGCATGGTATTAATGGCTTTTTAGTCACACCAGGCAAACCCCAAGAACTCGCACAAGTGATTAATGATTGTCTTCACGATTCAGAGAATACAGCAACTATCGCTAATCATGCGCGTATTACCGCCAGTCAGCGTTTTGACGTGACAAATATTAATCAGCAAATTGCTCAATTATTAACAAAGTTATAAAGCAATACAGTTCAGTTAAGATCAGATCCCCCCTAGGGTGTGTTTTCAAAGTATCAGTTTTGTCATGCTGTAGGCGTAGCCTTCCCGTAGGGTACGAAGCGACAGCGTAGTGAAGCATCTCTATAACCCTGATTTTTACGAGATTCTTCGCTTCATTTCATTTCGCACCCTGCGGGAAGCCGCAGAAGCGTCTACAGAATGACATTTAGGAGTTTGAAAACACGCCCTAGCGCCCCTTTTTAAGGGGGGAAATTAATAGATATTGCCCCCTTAAAAAGGTCAGGATCAGGGCTGTTTCATTCTAAAAAGAAAAATCTAAATCCCTCCAACTTCTTAATTCTTTGTGTTCTACCCTCCGGGAAGCCCTACTCTACGAGAAGCCGCTGCGCGTCTACGGGTACTCTGCGAGAAGCCGCGCTGCGCGCGTCTACGCAGTCGTACCCTTCGGGAAGCCGCGCTGCGCGCGTCTACATGGGGGAAACCCCCAAGACCGCGCTGTCTCACCGCTTGCGCGTCTATGTGTCTTTTGGGGTTATAAGTAGAAAGGCATAAATAAACTAAAAACAGTGCGGGCTAGAAGCCCACCCCACAATATTATTAAAGCTCTTGTGGGGTGGGCATCCTGCCCGCCCGTATAGAATACAAGATATTTTACGTTTATGTAATCTTCAAGAAACTTTTTGATAGCGTAATTTATTATACCAAAATATTTGAAACATCCGGTTAATTATTCTGGATTCACGGTTGTACTTAGCACAACTACAGCAAAATTTGTACGCGATCGCCCAATTTTAATTAACTTGATAATTGCCTGATAATTAATAATTTATGACTTTTATTTACATCTTGACATCAGTTGCAACCCCCCAAAGATATATTATTCAAATCCTCTTTACTAGGTTAACCTAGTAACGAAAATTAGAGCCTCTAACTCTGATTGAGAATGGTACAAGATATCTTGATTACTGACTTGATAATTGCTTGATAATTTTGATATTTTGTAGCTTTGGTTATAAGATATTGTTCTTGTATATTTTCCGCTTGTATTCAACAACTGACTTTAGTTTAAAATTCAAAATTACAGGGGTGCCAAATGATCGAAATTAAGGGTGCCAACTTATTTAAAATCACAGTAAAGTCGGTAAGAAAACCTATTTTCTGCCAGGGCTGATAAAAATCCCTATTTGTCAACTTGGGGCATTGAGCATAGAGCATGGGAAAAAATCAATACCCTATGTTTTATTTTCTATACCCATAAAATACTCGGTGTTTCAGCCAAGAAATAAGCTTAATTACAACCCCAAATTTTCACCAATGTTGACTCCTTCATCTGTGAGATCGATAGATCTTCCAATCGCGACTTACAAAGTAGAAAATAGCTATGAACTAGCAAAGCATATTCAGATTTGTAGTAGAGATAAAATTTCAGGTCGTCTGGATTTAAGTGTTCCAGGCAACCGAGGAGCGATGTGGAGTTTATTTTTTCGACAGGGTTGCTTAACTTGGGGTGCTGGCGAGTTGCATCCGCTCCGTCGTTGGAATCGACAGTTGTATCAACACTCTCCACAATTGGCGGCTGACTCTTTTCAGCAGAAAACAGAGCGTCCTCCGAATTGGGATTACGGTTCTCTGTTAAATCAGGTCAAACAGGGAAAAATACAGCAAGCAAAGCTGGCAGCGATCGTGGGAGGAAACATTTTAGAATTGCTGTTCGATATTATCCAGTCAGTACACCTACCCCGCCAGCATTCAGAACTGCAACTGACTTACAGTAAGTTTCCTCAAGACCTGATTGACTCGACGTTGGTTTCGCTCCAGATCGATCAGGCTTGGCAACAAGCAGAGAAAGCTTGGGTAGTCTGGCAACAAGCTGGTTTAGCTGGCTTTTCCCCTAATCTGGCTCCCGTGATTTGGGATAACGAAGGGCTGCGACAGCAGACTTCACAGCTTGCTTACCAAAATCTCACCGCTATGGCAAACGGCAGTTGGACTTTGAGGGATTTAGCAGTCAAATTGAGACAACCCCTAGTGCCCTTGACGCAATCGATTATGCCTTATGTCAACCAAGGGATGATGGGACTGACTCACGTTGGAGACATTAGCTTTTACGTCAAGCCTGTTACTGGTTCCCTAATTGCCTACATTGAAGATAGTAGATTCGATAGCGAGACGATGGGGCGTATTCTCGCTCCGGCTGGCTATCGGTTTATCAATATTCGGGACTCTATACAAGCACTGCCGATGCTGCTAGAGTACAAACCTGACCTGATATTTTTGGATTTGCTCATGCCAGTGGCAAACGGGTATGAAGTGTGTGCCCAGATTCGCCGGATTTCGGCGTTCAAAAACACCCCAGTGATTATTATTACTAGTAATGACGGCATTGTCGATCGCGTACGGGCAAAGATTGTCGGTTCTTCAGGCTTTTTAGCAAAGCCGATTGAACAGCAAAAAGTACTATCTGTTTTGCGGCAATATCTACCAGTTTCGCCCCTATCCGCTTAACAGGGGTAGAAAATTCCAGCTGATTGGTTTGAAGCCGAGGAGTATGGATTTGCAGAACGTTTTATCACAAGAACATGGCTATGACCACGATCCTTTTAGTTGAAGATAGTTTGACAGAAACTGAGGTGCTAACCTACTACCTCAGACAAGCGGGTCTGTCGGTGGTTAGCGCCACTAATTGTGAAGAGGCTCGGATGAAACTCAGCCAGCAGAAACCGGATCTGGTGATTCTCGATGTGATCCTACCGGGGCAAAGCGGCTTTGAACTCTGCCGTGAACTCAAGACCCATGCCAGTACTTCGCAAATCCCGGTCGTGATTTGTTCCACAAAGGGGACTGATGTTGACAAATTGTGGGGGTCTATGCTAGGTGCTGATGCTTATCTCCCCAAACCAGTAGACCAGAAAGAATTGACAAACACGGTCTTGCGATTAACGGCTGTATAGGAACTCCTAAGATGCACATTTTAGAATCCTGATACAGCAATGGTTTTAGAACTCCCGAAAAATGTGCTTCTTTCATTTATTGCGAGGGAGGTTTAATACTTTTGACTTTTGACTTTTGACTTCCCCCTCGTGGGGCGCTTATGTCTATGATCCAATCACGCAATTCACAGCTAATAGCAACTAGCAGCCTTGACACGCTGATATTAGACCCACTCCCGCCAGAAACTAGAGCGCGCCTGCTTCGCTTTCCTGTAGGTGTACAGGACAGTATGCTCTTGCCTCTAGAGCAAATCGCCGAAATTCTCAAAATAGATGTGACAGAAATTCTGCCAGTTCCGGAAATGCCTAATTGCGTTCTGGGAATTTGCAACTGGCGGGGAGAAATGCTTTGGCTCGTAGATTTCAACAGCTTTGTTGGTTATCCGTCCCTATTTCAATTGGAGCCAACATCAACCTCGATCGCAGTCATAGTAGTTCAAATTCATAACCAGTCGCTAGGACTCGGAGTTCAGCAAGTCAACGACATTGAGTTACACGATTTACAGCAACTCCAAAGCGTGCCTGTTGGTTTATTTCCGCCCGATCTCCTGCCACTGATTCGAGGGACTCTACCTGGGTGCAGCGATGCTGTCTTAGACCTTCAAGACATTATTCATTGCCCTCTCTGGAAAAAACATCAGCAAGGAGAACCTTAAATGTCTCCGATTGTGCGATTCATGAGGCAACTCATCACAGGCGATCGCCAACACGACCAAACGATTACAGATCAGCTAGAAGGTTCGACTCCAGAGGTAGATCTTCCCAGTTTTTCTCAACCAGACGATGACGGAAATAAAGATACAAGTATGCAGAAACTAGGGCGACCTGAACCAAGCTCCAACCCTGCTTTTGATGGCAACTCATCATTTAAAAATGGCAACAGTACTGAAATAGTTGTTGAGAGTGATTATTATGCCAGTCTGGATTGGTTATTTGCCATTGCCAAGCAAATGCACCAGGCACAAACTATTGATGCTCTGTTGGCAACCACAGTCGCTGAAGTTCAGCAATATTTACGAGCCGATCGAGTGCTGATCTACCGCGTTCAAAGTGAAAATCAGGGCGTTGTGCTGGCTGAGTCGCTGGTAAGCGGCTACACGCCTAGCCTGAAAGAATCCCTAAGCGCGATCGCCTTCGGAGCCGCAAAGCTAGAGGACTATCAACAACAGCCATGTGTAGGCTTTGATAATGCTGCCAATGCAGGCTTGAGTTATTACCAATGCCAAATACTGGAGCGGTTTCAGGTGCAAGCTAGCTTAAGCTTGCCGATTTTCCTCAGAGATAAATTGTTTGGCTTGTTGGTTGTACAGCAATGTTCTCGTCCCCGACAATGGCAAGAAAATGAAATCGCCCTACTCCATCAGGTTGTAACTGAACTGAGGCTCAGCTTGCAGTCATTGCTTTTTCGCAACGAACAGCAAGCGTTAGCCCGTGTGAGCGATAAGATCCGCCAAACATCGGATCTTGAGACTATTTTCCAGAGCACAACCCGAGAGATTCAGAAACTGCTGAACGTAGAGCGAGTTGCTATTTGCAAGTTTCGCTCAAACTATTGGGGCGATTTTGTCTTTGAGTCTAAGGCTGGGGATTTATCCCCAATGGTCGGTAGTACTTGGGAAGATAATTGTATTAAAGAACATCAGGGCGCTCGGTTCCGCAATCATGAACCCTATTTTGTAGATAATATTTACAAGGCTGGTTTAAGCGATTGCCATGTAGAACTTTTGGAGAACTTCGAGATCAAAGCTTGTGCGATCGCTCCCATTTTTGTCGGGCAGGAACTTTGGGGTTTACTGTGTGTATATCAGCACAGCAACCCGCGCCATTGGGTAGAAGATGAAATCAAGCTCCTGACTCAGTTTAGCAATCAGCTTGGGGTAGCTTTACAACAGGCACAGTTATTAGAAGAAAAGGCCAAAGCTGTAAAGCACAAGCAGTCGCTCCCTACAATCATCCAAAAGATTAACACTGCCTCATACATTGAGAGAGCTTGCGAAACTGCCGTGCAAGAAACCCGACAACTCCTCGACGTAGAGCGAGTAGCCATTTACAAGTTTCGCCCAGACTATTTCGGTGACTTTATCTTTGAGTCTGAGTCTGGAGGATGGCCGAAACTGGTTGGCAGCGCCTGGGAAGACACTTATATAAAAGAGCACCGGGGCGGCAGGTTTCGCAACGACGAACCCTACGTCATCAATAACGTCTACATGGCTGGTCTGACTGATTGTCATTTAGCAACCTTGGAGTACTTTGGCGTTAAATCTTGCCTAGTTGTTGCGATTAAACAAGGAAATCAGCTTTGGGGTTTATTGAGTGCATTTCAACACAGCGGCCCCAAGCATTGGCTGGAGATTGATGTCAACTTGCTGACTGGCATTGCTCTGCACCTGGGGAGAACTCTGCAAGAGAGAGAGTACGTCTCGCGCCTAGAAACACAAGCCACTGAGATGGCTAAAGCTGCTCAAGTAGACCATGCAGTTGCCCAGATCGTTCCTAAGATCCTCCAATCTCAGGACTTAGACACCATTTTTCGCACTACCAGCCAAGCGGTTCGGCTATTGCTGAAGTGCGATCGCGTGGCAATTTGTCGCTGCAATGCTGATGGGAGTAACGATCTCGTGGCTGAGTCAGCAATCAAAGGCTTGGATGCTTGGCAGCAATGGTATATGAAAGCAATCTTCCCAAATACCGAGGATCTGTATCGCCAGCGTGAAAGCTTAGTAGTTAATAATATCTACACATCTGGTCACACCCCCGATGAAATTGAAAGCCTAGAGGGAATTGAGGTCAAAGCTTATATAATTACGCCAATTTTCAAGGATGACAAGCTCTGGGGTTTACTCAGTGCCTACCAAAGCGGTGAAGTTCGTTCATGGGCAGACGTTGAAGTTAGAGCGCTGAAACAGATCTGCGTGCAAATGGATGTAGCAATGCGACAAATAGACTACATCACGCAACTGCGAACTACATCAGAGCAACTGGCGAAAACAGCAGAACGGGAACGTTTAATTACAAAGACGGTTGAGCGAATTCGCCAGTCTCTTGATTTGCAGAAGACCTTTAAGACCACTGCCAGAGAAATTCGCAATTTCATGGAGGTCGATCGCGTCGCACTCTTTAAATTTGACACCGACTCTGGCTATCGTGATGGAGAAACTATTGCTGAGGATGTCAGACCGGGTTATGTTTCAGCCTTAGCAGTCAAAGTCACAGATCATTGCTTCAGCAAAGATATGGCTGAACAGTACAGAAAGGGGCGCTTCTGTGCGATCAAGGATATTTACCAGGCAGGGTTGGCGAATTGTTACATCGATATTCTTTCGCAGTTTCAGGTGCAAGCCAATTTAGTAGTGCCCCTACTCAAAGGGGAGGAACTGTGGGGATTGTTCTGTATCCACCAGTGTAGCGGGCCTCGGCAGTGGCAAGAAGCAGATATTGAATTTGTCAAACAAATTGCCGCTCAACTCAACATTGCCATCCAACAGGGAGAGTACATCAAGCAACTCCAACAACAATCACAGCAATTGGCAGAAGCTGCCCACCGAGAAAAAACTGCCAAAGAGCGGCTTCAGCAGGAAGTGATCCAATTACTGACAGTAGTACGACCTGCATTGACAGGCAATCTCACCGTCCGCGCTCCAGTCACAGATACAGAAGTGGGTACTGTCGCCGATGCCTATAACAACACCCTAGGCAGCTTACGGCAAATCGTCATCCAGATGCAAACCGCTGCCAATCAAGTGACTCAAATCTCCCAAGCGAATGGCTCTGCCATCGCTAGGCTTGCAGCCCAGGCTCAAGAGCAATTCCACGCTCTCGACCAAGCCCTCGAACGAATTGAGATGATGGTTGACTCAACCGAAGCGGTGAAGATCAATGCTCAGCAAGTCGAAGCCGCAGTTCAGCAGGCAAACCAGACAGTGATGGCGGGGGATGCGGCGATCGATCGCACCGTGGATGAGATGGAAGACATCCGAGAAACTGTGGTGGAAACCAACCAACGGCTTCTGCGTCTGTCTGAATCTTCCCAGAAGATTTCCAGAGTCGTCAGCTTGATTAGCAACTTTACGACCCAAACCCAACTACTCGCTTTGAACGCAGCGATCGAAGCCACACGGGCTGGGGAGTTTGGGCGTGGTTTTGGTGTCGTTGCTGATGAGGTGCGATCGCTCGCTCGTCAGTCTGCGAATGCAGCCACTGAGATTGAGGAACTTGTCCAGGAAATCCAGGTGAATACAGCGGAAGTTTCGATGGCGATGGAGATGGGTATCCAACAGGTTGCTTCCGGAACCGCTGTGGTGAATGAGGCTCGTCAGAATCTCAACGCGATCGTCAATGCTACGGCTCAAATTAGCGAACTTGTAACAGGTATTACCCACGCAACCCAGGGACAGACCCAGCAGTGCCAATCGTTAAGCCAAACCATGACGAAGGTGGCAGCCATTGCCAACAAAACCTCAAAGGATTCTGTCACGATTTCTGCATCTTTCAAAGATCTTCTGGCAATGGCTCACGACCTCCAGTCCAAGAGCGAACAGTTCAAGGTCAATTAAGTAGTTAGTGGTTGGTTGTTGGTTGTTGGTTGTTGGTTGTTGGTTGTTGGTTGTTGGTTGTTGGTTGTTTCCAATCCCCAATCCCCAATCCCCAATCCCCAATCCCCAATCCCCAATCCCCAATCCCCAATCCCCACCTCCCCACCTCCCCACCTCCCAAATATAAGCCCTCAACCATGACCCTCGACCCGACGATCCGCGAGCAAACCTATCAATACTTTCTCCAGGAAGCACCGGAACTTCTGCAAGCTATAGAACAAGGCTTGTTGAGCCTCAAGGAAAACTGGGGGATCAATCAAGTCAATAACTTAATGAGAGCCACCCACACCTTAAAAGGGGCAGCAACAAGCGTGGAGTTAGAAACCGTTGCCACGGTGGCTCACTCGCTGGAAGATATTTTTAAAGCTCTTTGTCAACCCGATGTTTCTATTGATCCGGAAGTAGAAGCCTTACTCTTTGAAGGGTTTGAGTGCCTGCGGCTACCTCTGGTCGCCGAACTCACTGGTGGCTCAGTAAACCATGCTGAAATTCTAGACCGAGCTGCCGCTATTTTTGCCCGACTGCAAGAAAAACTAGGAGATTTTTTTGGTCGGGAAGCACACCTCCCCACCTCAGCAGAACTGGGCTTCGATCTGACCCAATCCCTGTTTGAAGTTGGAGTTACTCAACGGTTAGAGCAAATCGCCACGGCTTTAGAAAATGGTCAGTCCGACGAAGAAATCGCCTCACTGCTGCGAACTCAAGCCGAAGTTTTCCTAGGTTTAGCTGAGTCTTTGAATTTATCAGGATTTAGAGCGATCGCCCAGGCAGTGCTTGCTGCTTTAGATAACCATCCAGACCAGGCAGTGTTGATTGCTCAGATTGCTTTTAGGGACTTGCAAGCAGGACAAACAGCGGTGCTGGCGGGCGATCGCAGCCAGGGTGGTGAACCCTCTAGCGAATTACAACAACTCGCAGATTTTACTACTAGCGCTGATGCACACACTTTTCTCACTCAGACAGAGGTGAACGAGTCACCAGCCCAGGAGTCAGACATGCCGGTGCTAGAAAGCATTTGGGTTCAGCAGGTAACTCCAGTTGAGTCAATACTCGATCAACATCTGGGAGAATTTACACAATCTGACTCAGGCGCGAGGGTTGAGCAAGACTTCAGCCCGAGTTACAATTCTCCCCAGTCCCAGCAATCGGTTAGTCCTTTAAACCCTCTATCTCAAAAAGACCAGGTTTCACCCTCTCCCACAGTGCGAGTTAGCGTTAAGCACCTAGACCGCCTCAACTACTCAGTTGGAGAATTAGTCACCAGCCAAAACAGCCAATCGCTTCAAACCGAACAACTACAGGCTGCAAGTAAAACACTTCTGGGCCAGATCAAGCAGCATCAAAAACTCCTCACTCAACTGCAAGATCAGTCTAACCGTCAGGCTAGTTTAAAAGAGCGATCGCAGACTTCTTCAAAATCCTCAAATAAAGCAGCGCGTAAAGCCTCCAAGGCTTTGCGGCACAATCCCTCTGGATTCTGGGCGAAGGATTACGGTAACAACGCTCACTTGATTCAGTCACTTCTCGATCACATGGTGCAACTAGCAGAAACGGCTGAGGCAATTGACCTGCTAGCCCACCAGTCTAACCAAACAGTGGAAAAGCAGCAACAATTGCTGAGTGCTACCCAGAGTACCTTAATTGAAGCCCGGATGTTACCTCTGGGCGAGATCTTCGGTCGCTTTCCCCACATTCTGCAACAGCTAGAAACCTTATACAATAAGCCGATCTCCCTCGAACTGCATGGGAATGAAGTTCTAGTGGATAAGGCCGTGGCTGAAAAACTTTTTGATCCTTTGTTACACCTAGTACGTAATGCCTTCGATCATGGAATTGAGCCTGCCGTAGTTCGGCAGCAGCGAGGGAAGGCACAGAAGGGTCAAATAAAAATATCTGCCTATCACCAAGGCAGATATCTGGCGATCGAGGTGCAGGATGACGGGAATGGGTTGGATTTCGAGCAGATTCGACAACGGGCAGTAGAGGGACAACTAGTTTCTCTCGAACAGGCGAATAGTCTAAATCAAACTCAGCTAAGCGATTTACTATTTGAGCCGGGCTTTTCGACTGCCTCACAAGTTAATGACCTCTCTGGCCGTGGCATTGGACTCGACGTAGTGCGAAACCAGTTGAAATCCCTTCGGGGTTCGGTTACAGTTGATTCTCAGCTTCATCAGGGTACTACATTCACATTGCAGATCCCCTTGAGCTTGACGATCGCTCAATTATTTGTCTGTCAGGTTGGCTCCAAAACCTATGCCTTGCTCGACGATGCCGTTGAACAAATTCTGATTCCCTTGTCTAGTCAGATTCTAGAGCGCAACGGTAGCAAATTTTTGCGCTGGAGTCAGGGGGGCGATGAGAAACTGCTGCCAATTTACTCGCTGACGCACACTCTAGATTACAATCCACCCACTCCTCCAGTCTCAGACGCGCCATGGCGCGTCTCTACATCTTCCTCACTCCCCCTGCTGCTAATCCGCTGCCAAGACGGACTCTTTGGGTTGGAAGTCGATCAACTCATTGGAGAGCAGGAATTGGTGATTCGTCCCTTGGGGGCAGCGATCGCAGCACCCAGCTACGTTCACGGTGCCAGCATTCTGGCTGATGGTCAGCTAGCCTTGGTGATTGATGGGGCAACGTTGATCCAAAAAATGTACGCTCAGCAGTACGAAAACACATCTTCTGTTATTTGGGCAGAGTCAGTGCCCTCAATGCTTCCACAGAGACCCCAGCAACTCTTGCTTTCTCAGTCTCATGGTATTATACCAGCACTTCCTGCTTCAGAGTTTGGCGCTAAAGCAGGCGCAAGGATTCTCATCGTGGATGACTCAATTACCACACGCCAATCTTTAGCACTCATTCTGCAAAAAGCTGGCTACAGCGTATTTCAAGCAGAAGATGGTAACAAAGGACTTGAGTTGTTCCAGAACCAAATCGGTATTCAGCTAGTAATCTGTGATATCGAGATGCCTCGCATGAATGGATTTGAATTTCTCAGATCTCGTCAACGAATTCCTGCTTTGGCAGACATTCCGATCCTAATTCTGTCATCTCAAAGTAGCAATAAGCACCGCTTGCTTGCTTCGCAATTGGGAGCAACTGTTTATATGACCAAGCCTTATATGGAACACAAGCTGCTAACAATGGTGGCAAATCTCCTTGAAAAAACTACACGGGACTTTGTATCTCAGTAAGGGAACCACATGAAAACCATCCATGACGAATCAAAATTGGAAAAATTCATTGCGTTTACAGTTGCAGATTATCGCTTGGCGCTACCGATCAAAGCTGTACTAAAAGTTGTGACTTGCCCTCCTAAAACGGATCGCAAACTCAGTAAAATGGGACTGATCCAGGTTAGTCGCTACATGATTCGGGTTTTAGATTTACATCAACATTTAGGCTTAGAGGATTTACGTCAGTTACCAGATCAACCTTTTTTAGTGATTACGCCCAATTCTCAAGGAGAACTGTGTGGAATTCCAGTATGTGAACCACCCGATTTGATAGAGTTGCCGTTAGAAACGATCCGGCAATTGCCGCAGTCTTACCGTCAGTCTGGTGTGCTTGAGATTGCCAGCCATGCTATTGCAATATCCCAGCAAGAAATCACAACAACCATTTTTCTGCTGGACATGCCACAAGTTCTCAAATGTTTTAACCAATCGGATGATTGCCAGGATTAACAGCATGAATAAACTCACTACCTGATGCTGGAAAACCTCTTTTATAACAAGCTTCTTGTGGTTGACCCCATCCTAATTGCAAAATCATTTCCAAAAAATTAGATTTTTCAAAACAACACAAACTTGCCCATTCTGTTATTTGAGCAATCCTATCAACATCAGCTTTGATAATTTGTTGATATTGTTTGCCATTATTAACACTCAAATATAAATCCATCTGGGCAGTGACTTCATTCCAAAATTCCAGGATAGAATTTTTTGCAGACTTTAATATATCTAAGTCACTTGATAAAGCAATTAATTGAGAATCTATTTCTGGATAACTAATAGTTTTACCCTTAACACTCACCTCACGCCAGACAATTCCAGAAACTAAATATTCTCTTTGGTATTCATGGATAGCAGCTTTAAAATCTTGATAGGCACTAAACTTTTGTAGCCCATCGGTTCTGATAAACTGGTCAATTACAGGATTGCCAGAAACAGTTATCTCTAATTTAAGGCGATCGCCCTTTAGACAAGCTTGACGTTCAGCCGCTAAGATTTTGATTAGCTCCTGTGTAGTGTAAACCTTTGACATCAGAACACACTTTATTAGTCATTGGTTATTGGTCATTGGTTATTTGTTGGTTGTTGTTTGTTGTTTGTTGGTTGTTTAACCTCCTTACTTATTACTGTTGTTTAGATATTATTCCCTACGTATTTTTAATATGTAGTATCAAGTTGCACCAAAATATAGGACAGACAAATTTTGTCTGCCCCAAAATTTATTCAGTTAATTCACTATTTAACTCATTGAAAGAGCGACGCTTTAATTCCACTGATTCGGAACGTGGTAGCAAGTCAAACACTTCTCGAAATTTGTCGTCTATTTCTTCGTACGGTACTTGACCTTTCTTATTCAAGACTACCTGCCCCGACTGATTAAACACCACGACTTGTGGAACACCCCCAGAGGAATAATAACCTGGTTCCGTGGGGTCATAGGTTTGTTTGGATGGCATGGAATCTACACTGATAGGAATTATCTCTGCTGCCATACCATAAAACGCTTGTACACGTGAGACAACGATCGCATATTGCTTACAGTCACTGCTGTCATCTACATAAAAGACCAACAGTGCTGGTTTATGCTCTTTTAACGCTGTTGCTAGTGGAATTCTGGGGGGAACTAGTGAACCATTACCAGCATAAACCACAAAGATATTTCCATCGTATCTGTCGTCATTGAGACTTGCAAATGCTGGTGGCATACCGAGGACGAAAAGGCATGCAAGCAGCAATAATCCGGACAAAAAACGTCGCCAGTTCGTGAACAAATAAGGTAAAATTTGCAACTTCCTGCCTTTCATCAAAAAAACCTTTGAACTTGTATTTCTGAGTAAGTTTGTGCTGAACTCAGCAGATCGGGGTGGAGATGTAGTTCTCAATTTTTAAGATAACGCCTATGTGGAGAGTGGGGAAGTGGAGGGAGTGGGAGAGTGGGGGATGGGGAGATGGGGAGAATAACCACTAACCACTAACCAATGTACAGACGTGCCATGGCACGTCTCTACAACTACTAACCACCAACAACCAACAACCAACAACTAACCACCAACAAATAACTGGCTTTTTTACTGAGGATTCGCTAAACTCACGCATATTAAATTGCAGACTAAGGTACGGGTGTGGGAAATAAAATTCAATTTATAGATAGACTGCGGCTTGGCTTGGCTGTTTCAGCAGCCAAAAGCGTAACTTTTATGGTGCGATCGCTGCGTTTGGGTGCGGCGTCAGTCTTACCTGGTTCGATTGCACGTCGTATCGAACCCCGTCTGTTGCAATTATTGAGTCAGCAAGTGCAAAACGGGGTGATTCTCGTTGCTGGTACTAATGGCAAAACTACCACATCACTATTTTTACGCGAAATACTAGAACGCAAAGGCTTCCGCGTTGCCCACAACTCTACAGGTGCTAATCTCGAAAATGGCTTGATGACAGCTTTAATGGAAAGCACTAACTTGGTGGGTACGCTGGATGTAGATTACGCCATTTTAGAAGTTGATGAAAATATCTTGCCAAAGGTGTTAGCACCAATTCAACCAAAACTCATCCTGTGTTTAAACCTGTTCCGCGATCAACTAGATAGATACGGAGAAGTAGACACGATTAGTAAGCGCTGGGGAAGTGCGATCGCTACTCTACCCCCTGAAACTATTATCGTTGCCAATGCTGACGACCCGACAATTTGCCATCTCGGCCAGCAACTATCTCAGCAGCGAGTCTCATTCTTTGGTTTGAACGAACCAGAACAGTATCTAGAAGCTATTCCCCATGCGGTTGATTCTATTTACTGTCCCAAATGCGGACACGCTTTAGATTACAAAGGCGTTTACTTATCTCATATGGGCGAATATACTTGTCCCAGTTGCGGCTTCACTAGAAGCAAACCAACTCTTAATAGCCGCGAATGGCCGCAAATCCTCATCGGCTTGTACAACAAATACAACACCTTAGCAGCCGCTACCGCCGCCATCGAATTGGGAATTGATCAAGCTACCGTCCGCGATACTATACCTAATTTCCAACCTGCTTTTGGTCGTGCAGAAGAATTGAAAATTAACGGTAAGCAGGTACGAATTTTATTATCAAAAAATCCTGTAGGTACGAATGAAACAATTCGAGTCGTTACTCAAAGCCATAATCAAACAACACTACTAGTATTGAATGACCGAATTCAAGATGGAGAGGACGTATCTTGGATTTGGGATGTAGATACAGAGAAATTAGTCCAACGGGGAGGAACTTTAGTAGTTAGTGGCGATCGCGCTTATGATATGGCTTTACGTCTGTTCTACAGCGATCCCAAGCTTGACAATAATTGTAATTTAATTGTCGAAGAAGATTTACGACAGGCGATTAATACAGCCCTAGAACATACACCAGATAATGAAACCTTGCATATCTTACCTACCTATACAGCCATGTTAGATGTGCGAGAAGTACTAACTGGTAAGAAAATTCGTTAATTGGATAGTAGTTAGTGGTTAGTAGTTAGTAGTTAGTAGTAAAAAAATACCACTATCCACTATCCACTATCCACTATCCATTTTTAAACTTTGAGAAACCAACGTTGCCGATACATTCCATAGGCAACCGCCAACCACAATAAAACATTCACAATAGCAAAAAACAGCGAACCATTGAATTTACCTGCCCAAGATGCAAATAGATTTTGATATATCCAATCATAGGCACTAACAGCATTTTCTCCTGTGCCGATTGTGGTTCTGACTAAGATTTTAATCAGCAGCACAGAACCAACAAAAATGGCGATCGCATTTAACCCCATAAATTCAAATGGTTTTCCCCAACGCCGCACCCGTCGCACTTCGATGAGTTCGTAACAGGCGGCTAATAATAATAATGCCCAACCAGTGGTGAAAACAACATAAGAACTCGTCCACAGTTTTTTGTTAATGGGAAATGCTAAGTCCCATATTCCACCGATAACCAAGCAGCTAAGACCAAACAAAACTAAATCCATGCTGGTTTCGGAATTTATATCTTTTTTATTGCGTATCCACTCTCCCGCAAAGTAGCCAGCAAGAACACTAACAATGGCAGGAATGGTACTAAAAAGTCCTTCCGGATCGCCCATAAAATTATAATTGTCGCCCTTGTACAGATGTGCTTTGGGAACGATCAAACGGTCTATGTAAGCACCTAAGTTACCATCCCGCGTCAGCACACCCGCACCATAACCAGGTACTGGCACGTACATCATTACTAACCAGTAACTAACAAGTAATACCCCTGCTAGTATCCATTGACCTTTACGCGGTAGGTTGAGAACTGCCAGACTTGCCAGCAAATAAGTCAGGCTAATGCGTTGTAACACCCCCATCATCCGGATGCTACTTAAATCAAACGTCCAAATACCTTTATTCCAAAAGCCATTTAAAAGTAACCCTAAAGCAAAGAGAATGACAGCGCGGCGGATGATACGCCAGTAAGGTGGGGGAGTGAAGGAGTAGGAGAGATGTAGAGACGCGCCATGGCGCGTCTGAGAGTGGAGGAGTGGAGGAGTGGAAGAAATTTTGATTTGTTCATTTCTCCCTATCTCCCCATTGCCCCTAATCCCCACTCCCTGTCGGTCGTGGGGGCCCCGAGTTCCCCATCTCCCCATCTCCCTCTCTAATTTATTGTCAGTGTACTTAGAGAAAGAAAAACTCATTGCCACACCGACAATGAATAGAAAGAAGGGAAATACTAAGTCGGTTGGTGTCCAACCATTCCATTCGGCATGGAGTAACGGGGGATAGACATTGGGTTCGGCAATGCTGGCCATGTTGACGAGAATCATGCCAGCTATAGTAATGCCGCGAAAAACGTCAAGTGAAGTTAGGCGCATAGATGGAATTTTGTGTTTGAACCAATAACCTAATCTTCCTGACGCGAGTAATCAAGAAAAATTCGTAGACCAGCACACAAGTTAAAATTCTGTAAAGATAATTATGCACCAGTACAAAAGAAACCGAGTTTTTCAGTAACTCGGCTTCTGTATAGTGTCAATTTTGCAAATAAAATTTTAAATTGCTTATGGCTATCAAAGTTGGAGATACCGCACCTAATTTTACTCTCCCTTCTCAAAATGGCTCACCAGTTAGCCTTACCGATTTTCGCGGTAAACCAGTCGTTCTTTATTTTTACCCCAAAGACGACACTCCCGGATGTACAGTTGAATCCTGTGCTTTTCGCGATCAATATGAAGTATTTAAATCTGCTGGTGCCGAAGTGATCGGCATTAGTGGTGACTCACCGGAATCTCACCAAAAGTTTGCAACAAAGTACCAGCTACCATTTACCTTGTTAAGCGACAAAGGCAACAAGGTACGGAAGCAATACGGTGCAACCGCTGCGTTTGGTTTATTTCCCGGTCGTGTGACTTATGTGATTGATAAAGATGGAGTTGTCCAATATGTGTTCGACTCGATGTTTAACTTTAAAGGTCACGTCGAGGAAGCGCTGAAAACGTTGCAGGGGTTAGTTAGTAGTTAGTAGTTAGTGGTTAGTGGTTAATCAATACCACTAACTACTAACCCTTAACCACCAGCCCTTTGGTGGTGGGTGAAAAATCTGCTTTCATTGCCTGATTTTTCCTAATTCGACTTGGTGTCTTTGTGTCTTTGTGGTGAAAAAATAAATTTTCTTGAACCACCAAGACACTAAGACACAAAGAAAACTTATTGTTTGGGATTGCACCACCAAAGGGCTACCCTTAACCACTAACTAATTTCATTTATGCGCGTGTGATGCCTCCGAGATATTAGTATTTGCATGAGCCGTCTTGCCGTTCTTGCCGTTGGTATGGCCGTTACCGTTGCGGGGTTGAATCACACCATAACCACCGTGGTTGCGCTCGTAAATAACGTTAATCTCGCCTGTTTCAACATTTCGGAACATATAAAAGTCATGTCCCACCAGTTGCAGTTGTTCTAACGCTTCTGCAACTGTCATTGGCGGCATGGCAAAATATTTGGTACGGACGACTTCTTCTGGCAATTCAGGAGCGCGATCGCCAATTAAATCTGTAACTACTGTCTGTTGCACTACTCCTTCAATGCTAGTTTGAGCATGAGTTTTCTTCTCATGACGCCGTTCTTTATATTTACGCAGTTGACGAGCGATTTTATCTGCTACCAAGTCTATACTGGCGTATAAGTTCTCGCTGCTCTCCTCGGCACGGATGACGTTTCCGTTGGCATAAATAGTGACTTCTGCCGCTTGCTTAGGATTTATTCGGGGATTGCGAGCTACGCTCAAATGCACATCCACTTCATTTGTGATGTTCTGAAAATGATTCACCGCCTTCTCAATCTTTTGATGTACATATTCCCTAATCGCATCGGTGATTTCAATATTTTTGCCGTGGATGACAAGCTTCATGTAAACTCTCCCGCTCAATGTTTTTATGTGTATCTGGTTCAGAGAAAAGGTATTGCGGTAAGGTCTAAATACTGCCCTCGAAATCGGAAAATTTCTACATGCTGCTGGTGCGCCTACCTAAGTCAAATTCAGCCAAGCATTCCTCTGACTTCGTCTGAATCGACTTAGAAATCTCTGCGTTTGCTGCAACTGCTGTAAAGGCATTTGCATGCTCACGCAGATATTGCTAGCTTTGCTATTGCGAAATGGTCTACATTCGCTTTTCATAGACAACATGCGTCTTTTTGCTAGTTTTACCCGTTTTTTGAATGGAAACAACTGAATCAGACGCCATCAGCCAGTGCATTCTTTCCTCTTTTTCTTGGCGTGATGGTTATTGCAGAGAATTCCTCCCAACACCATTTGAGGTTATATATATCAAAACTAGCATTTTGTATTTTCTAAAACTGCTTCCCTTTACTTTCCTTTAAAATCCTTTGCATAGCTTGAAATTTATCCTCAGTATTTGTAATTTTTGATACTTTAAAGTCTAGAAATCAGTGATTTTTTCGCATGAACCGTAGTATTACTTCACACTCGCGTTATTGTTTGCTATATAACCTAGGATTAATGCCATACATAGATGCTCTGGAGTGGCAGCGATCGCTTCTGCAAGAGCGCATCAAAAATCCCAACTTAGAAGATGTGCTCATCTTGCTGGAACATCCACCCGTTTATACTTTGGGACAGGGAGCTACTCCAGAATTTCTCAAATTTGACCTTGACAATAACACTTACTCAGTGTATATAGTTGAACGAGGTGGGGAAGTAACTTATCATTGTCCTGGTCAACTGGTAGGGTATCCGATTTTAAATTTGCAGCGTTATCGTCAAGACCTGCATTGGTATTTACGACAACTAGAAGAAGTGTTAATTCGCGCACTAGCACGATATGGATTGGAAGGAGAGCGCATTACGGGTTTTACAGGCGTTTGGGTGCAAGGACGTAAAGTTGCCGCTATTGGTATTAAAGTCAGCCGTTGGATAACTATGCATGGCTTTGCATTAAACGTTTGTCCAGACATGACAGGCTTTGAGCGCATTGTCCCCTGTGGCATTTCTGATAAACCTGTAGGCTGTTTAGCTGAATTGATACCTGGTATAACTTGCGACGAGGTACGCGCAAATATAGCGCAATCCTTTGCAGAAGTGTTTGATGTCGAATTAGTGACGGCAGACCCCCACGGAAATTTGCCTACAATCAAAGTATGAAAAAAGGCGATCTCTATTCCCTATTTCCCATTCTCCAGCAAAGAATATTTCCTACCTAATTGTTTAAAGCGTGTAATGATCTAGTTAGTGCTACTACATTTAAACTGACTGTGCAGTTACATACATTTGAGTAAAACTAAAATATATTTTATTTATAAGCCTTGAAAAATAATCTTTCCCGAAAGTTACTCAAAAGCTTTCGTGTCAATTCTCAAAAACATGCAGAAGAAGTACACGCTCAGCCATTAACGGCTCTTAAAGATCGTGACTGGAAAGCTTTGAAAGAACTATTTGATCGGAAAGATAGTGACGAAATTGAAGCGGATATCAACAGTAAATTGTGTTTGATGGTTCCAGAACCATTTTGGGAAGATGAACCCTTTGATTTTTTGCGGGAATATCTTTAGTCAATAGTCAATAGTCAATAGTCAATAGTCAACAGTCAATAGTCAACAGTCAATAGTCAATAGTCATTTTCCCCCATCACCCCATCACCCCATCTCCCACTCTCCCCATCCCGACATTGAGGCGACTGAGGAAAGTACGCAGGCGATCGCTTTGAGGATTGGTGAGAACTTCATGGGCGAGGCCTTGTTCTGCGACTATGCCTTTATCCATGAATATTACCCGATGGGCTACTTCGCGGGCAAATTGCATTTCGTGGGTGACAACTACCATTGTCATTCCCTCCGCTGCCAATTGCTGCATGACTTGCAAAACCTCACCCACAAGTTCCGGATCTAAAGCGCTGGTGGGTTCATCAAATAGCATGATTTGGGGATTCATGCATAAACTACGAGCAATAGCTACCCGTTGCTTTTGTCCGCCAGAAAGTTGTTCGGGATAGGCTGATGCTTTGTCAAACAGTCCCACTTTTTCCAGATACAACCCTGCAAGTTGAGCGCTTTCTTTCGGAGATTTGCCCAAAACTTTACGGGGAGCAAGTGTGAGATTTTCCAGCACACTCAGATGGGGAAATAGGTTGAACTGCTGAAAAACCATTCCTACTTGTGTTCGCAATTGCCGCAGTTGTCTCTGGTTCAAATGACGATGAGATAAATCTATACCATTAATTGTTAAACTTCCGGCATCAATGCTTTCTAAACGATTGAAGCAACGCAACAGGGTACTTTTACCACAACCAGAGGAACCAATCACAGCAACTACTTCGCCTCGATTTATTTTGCCGCTGATTCCCTTTAACACTTTCAGGGGGCCGAAGTTTTTTTCAATATTTTCAAAAACAATTGCGGGAGTGAAACTGTCCATTACCCCTGTCAGTTAAACTACTGTTAATTTTAGCCAACACTTCATATGAAAAGCAGATATCTTAGCATTATGCAATGTCGATTTTGCTGGTTGAATAAGTAATAATCCTTTGCAAATGTTTTAAATTGAGTAAACAGCAGGAAATTACTAATATATGCGGTTTATACTTAATTAATTTCCTCTTATAGTACCTTAAAACATGGTTAGAGAAAATCACATAACTGTTGGCAATAATTTACACGGAAAAAACCATGTTCGAGCCAAAAATAACGCGATCGCGTTTTATTAAGCATTTCTTGGCTGGGTTTGGTGCGGTTTTAATATTGTCTGCCTGCAATGATTCTGGCAACAATACTGGCAGTACGTCCACGACTGCACCCACCAAAGCAGCAACCGAAACAGGTACAACTGGCAAAACTCTTAAAGTTGCTACAGAACCTGCTTTTCCGCCTTTTGAGTCCAAGGGAACGGGAAATGAGCTAGTGGGCTTTGATATTGACTTGATGAAAGCAGTGGGAAAAGCAGCCGGAATGACGGTTGAGTTTCAGAGTCTGCCTTTTGATGGCATTATTCCGGCACTTCAAGCCAATTCGATTGATGCTGCTATCAGTGCCATCACAATAACACCAGAACGCGCTCAAACAATATCCTTTTCTAGACCTTACTTTAAAGCTGGATTAGCGATCGCTGTCCGCCAAGATGACACAAATATCACCAACTTAGATAGTCTTAAAAACAAGAAAATTGCCGCCCAAATTGGCACAACAGGCGCAAAAACAGCTAAAAAGATTTCTGGTGCTCAGGTACGAGAATTTGACTCTGCTCCATTAGCTTTGCAGGAACTGGCAAATGGTAACGTAGATGCTGTGGTCAACGATGCTCCTGTCACATTAGAAGCTATCAACAGTGGTAATCTCAAAGGTATAAAGGTAGTTGGTGAACTCGTTACCGAAGAATACTACGGCATTGCCATGCCGAAAAACTCCCCCAACCTCAACGCTATCAACACAGCTTTAGCAAAAATAATTGCAGACGGCAGCTATGCTCAAATTTATAAGAAGTGGTTTGGCGTAGAACCACCTCAATTACCAGAGACTGCTCCCACGTCTTAGCAGTTTGTTACATAACCTTTGCGGGATAGACAGGTGGGGAGGTGGGGAGAACCATCACCCCATCACCCCATCACCCCATCACCTCATTAACGAAAAATGTTGCAAAGCCTAAATATCATTCTCAACGCTCTACCTAGTTTGCTAATTGGTGCTTTAGTCACACTTCAAATCACTGCCCTCTCAGTTTTATTAGGTATGGTTGGTGGCTCCTTAATTGGAATTGCTCGTCTTTCGCCAATTGTGCCTCTGCGTTGGGCAACTCGCGCTTATATCGATTTCTTTCGCGGTACTCCTTTGCTGGTACAGATTTTTATGATTTACTTCGGCTTACCAGCACTGGCTCAAAGCTTTGGTGTCACTCTGCGCTTTGATCGTTTACTAGCTGCGGTTGTCGCTCTTAGCCTTAACAGTGCTGCTTATATTGGTGAAATTGTCCGCGCTGGTATCCAATCCATCGATCCAGGACAAGCAGAAGCAGCAAATTCTCTGGGTATGAGTGGAGTACAAACTATGCGCTACATTATCTTTCCCCAAGCACTGCGCCGCATGATTCCACCTTTGGGAAATGAATTTATTACCTTGCTCAAGGATACAAGTCTCGTTGCAGTGATTGGCTTTGAAGAACTATTTCGGCGGGGTCAATTAATTGTGGCTGATACTTATCGTGCTTTTGAGATTTACACCGCAGTTGCTTTGGTATACCTAGTTCTCACCTTGGCTTCATCCCAATTTTTTTCTTTTCTAGAAGTTTGGATGAATCCAGCCAAACGTCAGAAACACAAGCCGATCAAATCAAGTTAATCATCATTAAGGCAGAGGACAGAAATTTTTCATGGGTTCTGATGTAAGGATTTCATGGCAGCTACTTAAACTGATACTAGGTTGTAGTCAAACATAGTACTTCCCTCACCCCGCCTGTCGGCACCCCTCTCCCAATTTGGGAGAGGGGAGGGGGAAAGGGCACGAATTGCTATATCTGAACACAACTTGGTATGAACGGTCGTCATTTGTCATTTGTCATTCGTCATTCGTCATACCCTGCGGGAAGCCGAGTAAAGCGCGTCTACGTCATTGGTAAGGGTTTCAGCATTTTTAATGTCTTGACATAGTTATGTTTATTCCCGTCTACCTACTTAGTTAATAAGGGCATTTTTTGTTTTATATGCATAAAAAAGAGCATTTTCTGTGAGGAAAAACATGCATAAATTATTGGGTAATTCCCTTATTATTAGCCTGGCTATTATCAGCAATTTACTATTGCTTACTAAAAATGCTCTAGCTTTCGAGCCGGAGAGATTAACAAATAAAAAAACACTTATACCAGAATCTATAGCTCAAGTAAATTCTGTTTCTCAACTAGCAGATGTACAGCCGACGGATTGGGCATTTATTGCATTGCAATCTTTAGTGGAGCGCTATGGTTGCATTGCGGGTTATCCCAACAGCACTTATAGAGGCAACCGTCCCCTGAGCAGATATGAATTTGCAGCTGGTTTAAATGCCTGTCTCGACAGGGTTAGCGAACTAATTACAACAGCGACTAGTGAGTTGGTCACAAAAGAAGATTTAGCAACACTGCAAAAGTTGCAGGAGGAATTTGCAGCAGAACTGGCAACTTTACGAGGTAAGGTAGATGTATTAGAAGTTCGGTCAGCACAACTGGAAGCCAACCAGTTTTCCACAACTACCAAGCTAAATGGAGAAGTTATTACTCATGTAGCCGATGCTTTTGGAGATGATACTAGCTCTGCCAATAATACAATTCTCACCTACCGCGTCCGCTTGAATTTCGATACCAGCTTTACAGGTAGCGATCGCTTGCGGGTACGACTGCAAGCTGCTAATTTTCGCCTATTGAGCGCTGGAGATCCCAATATTGACAACAGCACTGGTGGTTTTGGTGCATCGCAACGGTATGCGTCTGCCTTTCCTGATGCTTTTTCCGATGAAGCGCGTCTGTTGCCATCTCCTGCTTCTGAAGGTGAAAACGATAGTAATGTCAGAATTCATGACTTGAGCTATAATTTTCCTTTCAATGACAAGCTCAATATTTACATTGCAGCTGGTGTAACTGACCCCACCTACTTAGGTGCTGATCCAATTTCTCCATTCAGTGAATTTGCGACTGGCTCAATTTCCAATTTCGCCAACTCTAATCCCATCTACTACCCGATGGGACAACGAGGTGGAGCCGGGTTAAGTTATACAATTACAGATTCGCTGGTTTTAGCTGGTGGATATGTTGGGCAAGATGTGAATGATATTGGAGGCCCGAATTTACCGGGTTCTAGTTCCGGTATCTTCAATGGCGGCTACACTGCTTTTGGTCAGCTAACTTATTATAGCGGTAATCTTACCGCTGGCTTAGTATACATGAATACCTATACACCGCAGTTTGGTATTGATACCCTTGCAGGTAGCAACTCTGCCAAGGTGAGTACAGGTGATTTTAGTACACCTTTTGATGACCGAGTGTCAGCAAATCACTATGGTTTTATTGCTAATTACAAACTCAGCGATCGCTTTCAATTAGGAGGCTGGGTTGGCTATACCAATGCGCGTGTACTGGGTACGAATACTGTTGGCGATCGCACAGGTAACGCTGGAGATGTGAAAGTTCTCAACTATGCTGTCACTTTGGCTTTCCCCGATTTAGGAGCAAAGGGTAATCTCGGTGGGTTAGTGTTTGGGATGCAGCCAAAGGTAGTTGATACTAGCAACGATCGAGTTGCTGAAGCCATTGGTTTACCCGATGGACGCAGATCCGATCGTGACACTGGTTTTCATATTGAGGCATTTTATCGATTTCAGTTGAATGAAAATGTTTCAGTTACTCCAGGTTTTTTCTGGTTAACAGCACCCAACCACGACGAACGCAACTCTGATGCGTTTATTGGTGTGATAAGAACTAGCTTTGTGTTTTAATTTCTTTTCAATCTCACGCCAATTAATTGCTAAAACTTGATAGATTTTTCCCGCTCTTGCATTTGGTGTTGGGTTTCAGTATTAATTTGATTAGTTTCTATAGCCCACATTAAAGCTGGCTCCCCTAAAGGAAATTGATACTTTTGAGTATCCCAGACATGCCAAGTTTTGCCGTGGGTAGTTCGTAGTTTATCCATGAGTGCTTGATGTGCTGGATCGGGAATACCTGGCGCAATTAGTATTCCACTCTCTACCTCACTAGTATGAGGATGCCAATATTGTTTTTCGTTTTCAGATAAATTTTGGTATACCCGATCTGAAACTACATATTCAATCCCAATCAAATGCGAATTTGCCGTATTGCCATCGTAAATAGCACATTGAGTAAATTCTTCGTTCAGGTTTTGGCAATAGTGGCTTACCCGCATTTGATGCTGGCTTTCTCCAGGAAGATGAGCCTCTCTTTTGTAGTTGTGGAAACCATCTAGATAAGTTTGTAACTGATTGATAGGTGTGGTATCTTGCAGCAACCTAGCTCCAGTTTCTAGCGCTTAGTTTTGATAGACTTACTTGTTGGCTCTACAAGCGGTGGATTGCGATCAAATGAACTGTTAGTATCAGCTTTGGCAGTTGCCCATCCTCCTAAGCTCAAGACGAGAATGGCAAACACAGTTAGCAAAAACCTAAAGAGTTGACTATGTTTTGACCAAACAATCATAAGTTTAAGAAAAATTCGATTTAAGTAGTAACTGAGCGCATAGAAAAACCTGATTGTGCAAACTTTTTGAGTTGCTCTTTTAATTTAGTCGGAAGGCGATTGAAAGCTCTACCTTGCCATCCTTTTGTTCTTTGATATTCCATGTGTCCACAGTATTTGTCTCCTTTATGAATGTGCCAACCCCAGTTGGCTGGAATTACTTCATATCCACTCAGAGTTTGAGTCAAGTAAAGCGTAATTTGCTCAAGATTATGTTGAGGTTTCATAGCGTTTTAGAATTAACACAGGAATTTTTGTTTACTAATCAATATTCTCCTGATGAAGAGATACTCAGCACCTTTCTTTGGAATTATTTCGTTACTGACTTAGGAGAGATTAACTAACAAGTTTTCTCACTCTATCCAAATACTGAGATAATATTAATAGTAATCCTGCCAAAAGATAGAAGCCAAGATTGTATTAAAAAAATATACTTGATCTGACTTGAAGCTATGACAAAAATTCTATTTTAAAAATCAACCACAGATGTATTATCTATTGGCTATTGATGATTGAGTACTGGGTATTGGGAGAAGATTCTTCTCCTAACCTACCTAGTCCCCAATCACCAGTCCCCATTCCCTTCTACATTGTAGGTATTTGTTGCATATTCGCTTTTACAAAAAGTATCAGATTGCCCTTTTGCGCTTCCATATGGATGATCCGCAACCGAGTATCATCAAACTCCAAATATGGCAAATTTGCTAATTCTTTTACCTTATTCATTAATGTCACCATAATATCTAAGGAAATGCCCTTTCCCTGGGTACAGTTGAAACTTTCTATCAGAATGGGTTGGTGCATTGTACGTGGGCTAACTACTGCTGTAAAACCTAGTTGCTTATTATTACCTTTTTCGTGTATCAGCACTGTTCCATCAAATTGAAGTTTGCCATCACCAGGTAAATAAATTTGGATTTTTTGTGGTAGCAAGCTGACAATTACGCCATCTACATTTAAATTAAAGCGTTGTATCTTGCTACGAATAAAGTCTGATGTCAAGGCGCGGTTTATATCTGCTTCAGTGAGTACTATACGAGCAGTAGTATTTACGGGTTGATTGAGTTCAATTTGACCGAAAATCGCACTGAGAGGATTAATAGCAATGTGATCTGTTTGTACCTTTATTTCTTGCACGCGAATGTTTTGCAGTTCCAATCCCTCTCCAGTCAAAGAAACAGCATCTGCTTGTCCTTGAATGACTTTTAGCAAATCTGTTTGCACATCTACGTCTATTTTTTCTGCTTCATCTAACTGATGAGATATGCTGTTCTCTGCAACTTGGGATAGTAAATTCTCTTCTATTTTTCGCTCTTGTGACATGAGTTTAAGTCTCCTAGAATCTTCTGCTTAATTGAAACGCTGATGACTCAGGAGTGTATCTGCATTAGGTTATATTGTGAGTTCTTCCTTTGTATGAATGCAAAAGTGGAAAACACGGTGATGCTGAGACTTTTTTCAGTATATTCCCTGTGTTGTTTTATCTGTTCATTTCCTATTTAAAGCGCGATACTCCCAAGGAGGGGTGAATTTAGAATCACTCCAAATACCCCGTCGTTGTTGCTTTGCTTGTACTTCAGCTTGTTGAATGATTTCTTTGCTGGGACACTTATTTAAATAAGGACGATAAACCAGCGCCAACCCTTCACGCGCTAACACTTCCTGGATAAACGTACCATTTCGTAACCGCACTTCTGCAACTTTGCGTCCATAGCGATCGCTATCTGTGATAGTTAAAGTGACGCGATCGCCAGCTTGTTTGACTAACTCCTGCACTCTTTCTTGTGCTTTTGCACCCCAAGTAAACTGATTGCGATCGCTAGCTGCTTTACTTTCTCTTTCTCTTTTGGAATGGGGTATTTCTGGTGCATCCACACAGGCGAAACGCACAGTGAATTCATCACCTTTTGGATCTTTCACCTTGAGAGTATCGCCATCGCTGACTCGTTCAACTAAATCGCCAGAAGGAAAAAGGCGATCGCATCCCATCAGCCCAAAAATCAGGATAGCAGCACAAAGCCAAAGTAAAGCTTGTTTAGTTATTTTCACAACCCTAAATCACTATATTTTCTGATGAATGATAATAGCAAATTACAAATCTTTATCTGTAAAGCAAGTTAACACAGTGTAACCACTGTTGTCATTCTCTATATTCAGTAGTTTTTATGACTATATTTTTAAAAAATATACTTAATTCAACTTGACTGTGAGCATCTTGCACGCCTATGTAACAGCCACCAGGCAAGCCCACCACCCTCGTTACCAGGTTCAACCTGGTAACGAGAACATGAGAACTAGAGCCAAAGGCTCTACCAATCGTAGAGCGTAGCCCTTCCCGCAGGGTATGGTGCAAGATATCAGATATCTAAGTTACATGCGCGATAGCTTACCATGCATCGATTCCAATCTCAGGCAAAATCGTTTGTACCGTTATAACTAGTCTATTCTGAAAAGAAATTTTTATCGGTGGTGCTGAAGTACTAGTTCACGATCCACTAAACTTCACTATGAATTCTCATGTGGATAAGCTAAATGTCCATAATTTTTTATTAGTTACTTCAAACTTCAGAATCACTTATATTTATCAAATTATTATGATTTCTACTATTAGGTAAATTAATTATAAACTTTTGTAACCTAAATAACATTTTATAGGAGAGTCAATACCCTAAAATCGATAATCCTAACAGTCTATTCCTAGTGAAATCCTGCCGGAGAAAGAGAAAACCCCCGCTTTTGCACGCAAAATTACACCTATAGGTACTGTTGATTTCCAGAGTTAACAAATTACATTCGAGATAGGAATAGGATATGTCCAATATTAGGAATTAATAATTGCAAAAGTGAATTCTTAAGATTTTATTTGTTATTTTGTACTTAACGGAACAATTCTTAGTGATTCAGTACGTTTCAATAGCAATAGTACAAAAATACAAAAATGCAAATCATCCAGGAATTGGAGGGGAAATTTATCATGCTAGGAACCAACAATCAACAAATTGTCTACTCAGCTTTTATTAACCCCACTATAGAAAATCATCAAGTAGGAAGTAAAAATCTACTAATTAGAGCTAAAGATGAATTGTTAGAACCATTGCGTCAATGGTTGGATTCATTAGAAATTCAAAATCGTAAATTGGCAAAATTTATTGCCAAACTGATTCCCGCTCAGTGTCCTTTTGAGCGGGATATTATTTTATTTGGTCGTAAAGTTGCCCATATACCCCCTATGTGCAAGTTAAATCCGTTTTACGATCAATTTGTAGGCTTGCGTTTTCGTGCTTTGTGTTATTTAGTAGATCAGTGTGGTGAAGACATCCAGTCTTACTGTTGAACAGATTATGAGAACGCGGAGCATGGAAATTAAAGTTGAGCGTCAACCCAGTCAAGAACGCCTTAACCAATTAGGTGTGTCTAAATGGGGAATTTGGCAAAAAGAAGTCTCTAAATTTCCTTGGACGTATGACAGTCAAGAAACTTGCTACTTTTTAGAAGGTGATGTTATTGTTACTCCCGATGGCGGACAACCAGTGCAAATGGGCAAAGGCGATTTAGTGACTTTTCCTGCTGGTATGTCCTGCACATGGGAAATTAGAAGTGACGTAAAGAAACATTATTATTTTGGTTAGTAGTTAGTAGTTAGTAGTTAGTGGTTAGTGGTTAGTGGTTATTCTCCCCATCTCCCTATCTCCCCACTCTTGACTTATGTAGATTTAATTTAGAAATTAGTCTTCCTCTTTTCTAGAATAAGTAGATATTATACGTTTCCTGAATAAATATTCAATCTGATTTAGTATTTGTAAAGTAGTACAAATCCACGCTCTCAAATTGCTTGATAAGGAAGCTAGCGAAAATGTTATTGCATTTGAGTACTTGGCAGGAAGTGGAAGCATATCTGCAAAAATCTCAAGGTATCATCCTTCCAATAGGTTCTACAGAACAACATGGGCCAACGGGGTTAATTGGCACTGATGCGATTTGTGCAGAAGCGATCGCTCGTGGTGTGGGTGAAACAACCGAAGCAATGGTTGCTCCTACAATTAATGTAGGCATGGCGCTTCACCATACTGCTTTTCCCGGCACTATTAGTCTGCGTCCCAGCACGATGATTCAAGTAGTGCGAGACTACGTTACCTGTTTAGCTAAAGCGGGCTTTACCAAGTTCTACTTTATTAACGGACACGGCGGCAACATCGCCACCCTTAAGGCCGCTTTCTCGGAAACTTACGCACACTTGGAAGATTTGCAGATTTACAATGCCCAAAAAGTGCAATGCCAAATTGCTAACTGGTTTATGTGCGGTTCAGTGTTCAAGCTAGCAAAAGAATTATACGGCAACCAAGAAGGCTCTCATGCAACGCCAAGTGAAGTAGCTGTAACTCAATATGTTTATCCAGAGGCGATTAAGCAAGCCCCCCTGTCTCCAGAAGTTGGCAGCGGACATAGAATTTATGGTGCAAAAAACTTTCGCCAACACTACCCGGATGGTAGGATGGGTTCAAATCCCGCTTTGGCAACACCGGAACACGGCAAGCAGTTTTATGAGTTAGCGGTAAAAGAACTGAGTCATGGGTATTTAGAGTTTTTAAGTGCGGAATAATTCTCAGTGATGGGATTGAGTGCAAGCCTCCAAAGGGAGGATCTACTGCGCTAAGGCGTGTTTTCAAACTATAACCACACTATAACCACAATAGAATGGAGGCGATCGCTATCTTGCCTTGAATGTTCTGCAAGCGAACTTCTTCACTCAAAGTTTCTGTGCCAATGGTTTTGAACTTTTCTTCAATGCGATCGTCAATTTTCGGGTCGATCCGGCTGAGGACAAAACTGGCAACCGAAGCAATTTTGTCAATCTGTTGACCTTTGCCTTTTGATAGAGTTTGCGAAAAATGCTAATTCTTCACAATTGTTCTTGGTTTAGACTCGATGATCTTTGATCGGAGAGAGTAGGGGCAATTGATGCCGCCCAAGAGGTTTGCCTCTTAAAGAATCTTCGTCGCTTTTAGCGCGGAGAGTTGTCAAATGCACTGCTTCTTTCACCATCTGGCTGGCGTAGCCCCATTCATTGTCGTACCAGCTCATTACCTTCACCAAGTCCCCATCGACCACTTGGGTCATGCTCAAATCGACGATCGAGGCATGAGCATCTTGAATAATATCAGAGGAAACAATTTCATCCTCACAGACCGTTAACACGTTCTGATATTTCTCACTTTCAGATTCTTCGCGAAAGATCGAATTAATCTCTTCAACAGTTGTTGGTTTCTCAGTCACAAATACAATGTCAGCGATCGAACCCACTGGAATCGGTGCTCGGACTGCTACTCCATCAAACTTATCTTTGTGCTGAGTCAAAACTTTGGTTGTGGCAGTGGCGGCTCCGGTAGTCGTTGGCACTAAGTTTGCTGCTCCCGCTCTGCCCCGTCTGAATTTCTTGCTGGGACCATCTACAATCTCTTGAGACGACGTATAAGCATGAACCGTCGTCATGATGGCTTTTTTCACCCCAATTCTGCGGCTGATGATTTCAACCACAGGAGTAACGCAATTGGTGGTGCAGCTAGCACAGGAGATAATTTGCTCAGATTCGGGTGCATGATTCACCCCCGGAACAACCGTTACCACGTCTTCACTCTTGGCAGTAGTCGATAAAATCGCTCGTTTTGCTCCAGCCTGAATATGTTTCTCTAAATCCTCTTTTTTCGTGAAATGTCCTGTGCATTCAAACACAATATCAACATTTAGCTCACCCCAGGGCAATTGAGCTGGATCTTTTTCATTAAACACCCGATAGGATTTGCCATCAATAATGATGCGATCGCTTGTGTTCTCAACTCGTTTATCGTATTTACCGTAAACCGTGTCATACTTGAGCAAATACGCCAGATTATCCGCAGATACGAGATCGTTAACAGCAACCACGCTCAATTCTGGAGTATCAAGCGCGATTTTAAAAACAGCTCTGCCAATTCTTCCTAGTCCGTTAATTGCTATGTTTGCCATTGTTCTCCTTCTGTTGTTTAATCTATTTCTGAGACTGATTAATTTGTGTTAATTTGCAAAAGCTTTAAAATACAGAATCAATTCGGTTCAATTTAAAGGCACTGATGAGAGTTAAGGATGGCTTCTAGAGGGCTTTGAAAAGGACCAAAATAATACACGCAACGAGGTTCAGCCGCGATTGTCTCTACCCACCAATCTTTATTGCCGACTCGTGTGAAACTGCGTGTAAAGCTGGCAATGATTCCCTTGACAAAGTTAAGCAACTTCATGGCATTGAGCCGAGATCCTTGTAAAATCATGCAAGATGGTCTGGGAAGCCCTGCCTTGTCAAGCTTTCAGGCATTCTTTAAAAAATAACGCTACTGACTAAGAAAGTAAATTACGGTTGACTATTTAATGAAATTAAGAATTAACTGTCAGGCATGAAAGGTTAGGACGGCTTAGGATTGCCTCAACTGCTATCAAAGATTTCTTGGGAAGAGAAATTGCAGATTCTAATGGTTGCGGGATGTTTTTGAGATCCACTATGTAATCCCCAAAACGCTTAAGATGTCTGGTAATATAAGGACTCAAAGCAGCAAGGGTCTTGGGTTTTACTGGGTATCCTTCTGCTGTAAGTGCCTGAATTGCCAAAGTCAAGTCAACTGTATTCTGTAGAATGACAGCACTGGCAATCAAATCGAGATACTTTAAGCGCTTTTCCTGCTCAATGGGGTCGTTCTCTGTGATGACACCTTCTTTCCCAAAAAATAACCAATCCAAGAAGTGATGGTATTTCTCGACAATATTTGTGCAAGCGGTAATCTGCTGTCTCATTCCAACATCAGAGATGTATTGCAACAGGAATATCGTCCGTACTACCTCTCCCAATGCACAAAAAGCTTGATAAAGACGATTCTTACGGCTACGACCCCCTAGCTTACGGAGTAGCGTAGATGGCATAACTTTACCCGCTTTAATCGACAGTACAACACGCATCATGTCATGCCAATGGGTTTGAATCAGTTTCCAATTAGCTACCTCTTTAAACAATGGGTCGATGTAGTTGTACACCACATCAACACTTGGACGAAAGAAACTGTAGTCTTGCCAATTACGGATACGGGGCATCAATTTGATACCAAGAAAATAAGAGAGAGCAAACACTGGTACAGACTGACCTTGAGTATCTGCGTGCAATGTGTCTGATTGAATATCGGAAGTATTCTTCAGTAGCCCATCCAAAATATACACGGCTTCCCAGACACCGCAGGTGATAAAGTGGGTAAATAAGGCAATATATGTATCAGAAACATGGTGATAAGCAATACCACCATAGCCTCCGTAGCGGATATGATACTCGCTGTGTAAGTTATTTTCATAAACCTCAAACTTACTACCATCTGCGGCGGCTCTTTTCCCAGTACCCCACAGAGTTGGCAGATGAAAACGATTGTAGGCGTTAATCATATCCCTCACTGCCGCCTCCAAATTTTGTACACTGATGTGGCGGCGGTTGGTGTAAGAAATCATGTGAGAGGTAACTACACCTTTGGTATGGCGGGCAGTTTGATTGGGTCCAAGGTTGCATCCGTAACCAAAGGCAGTGAGGATATAACGTTCGCTTGCGTGCTGCATTTTAGGTTCGTTCCCAGACAGAGGACCAAAATGCTGCGTCCAGTTTAACCAGTGCTCAACATTACAAAGAATATCCAAAATACTGCGTTCTGGAATTTTTTGACGGATTGCCTCTTCTAATGCCTCGACTCCTTCAGGGACTGGTGGTGGTGCAACCCGTTTCAGTACGGGTTCGCCATCAAAGCTAATTGTAACTTGTTTACCGTCTGAACAAATCTGGTCTACGGATTCTGCAACAAGCATTAATTCGTTACGCAAGTGTTCAACAAAGTCTTCAGGGTTGGAGGGAAAACCAAGTTCGTTACAATACTTCTCAATCATCGGGGTACATTCATCTGCACTTAGCAACTGGTCACGGAAATCAGCATAGCTTTCTGAACCGACTACACAAGCATCTCCAGTTTTTAACTCGGTAGCTAGGTAAGAAAAGATGCAAATTTCCAGGTGCTGTCGCACCAACATCTCGGTATTCTCAATCCGAGTAAAAACCAAAGAACGCCACTGGTTGCTAATAAAACTTAAATCAATATCTACAGGTAAATACTTGGTACGTTTGTGTTCGTTTTTTAAGACAAATGCTAAAGCGTTTATCAGTGAATCATCAGCAGACGTTGAGTGAATATCTAATGAGCTGACTAATTCAAACAATAGCTTACGATAACGCGAGTAAAAGTGCCACATCAAAGGCAAGTGATTGTTAGTGTTATAAGCAGCAATTTCTTCATATTGCTTCAACAGCAATTCTGGACCGCCACGTTCTGCAAATAGAGTTTGTACTTGATGCCCTAAAGTTGCGTGGTCTTCAGTTTCATTTGATACAGTCAACACTTGTGCCAGGAGACTCAGTAATTCTTCTGTTTGCTCCAGATGCTTCTCTCGTAATTCTCTCAGTCTAGTTTTGGCGTTATTAATAATCTTTTGTATACGCTTAAGAAACATCTCCACCAAATGGTCACGAGTTTTCACCTGTGCCTGATATAACAAACACAACAGCAAGGTACGACGTTTTGGGAGTTTGATGTCTTGAAATTCCGATATATCTAAAGCTACCGCTTGGGAAGCCAAATACTTAACTTTGGCAGGAGCAAGTGACGATAGCAATCGTTTTGCATCACCAAAAGTCATCAACTGATTAAACTTTTTCTGCAACTGCTGCATATGCGATAAAGATTCACTCAAAGGTGGAGACTTGAGTAAATTAAGGGTAACAGTTGATTCAGTAGTTTTTCCTAATAACAGTCGGTCTAAATAATCTTTTTCCTCTGTTGATAATAAGCGCGAAACACGTAAAAATAGTCGATAATTAGTAACGGAACGTACATGACCTACCAAGCGGTCAAGGGTGCTAAAGGCGGGTAACTCGTATCGTTCCTTAATTAATTCCTCAATAGCAATATTGATTAAGTCAGCAGGATGATCTTTAACTTCTGCTCCTGTAACAACAACTATGGCTATCAACTTTTGGGCAACTTTGTCGTAAGGTTTGACCCTCAAGTACGAACGTATTGCCTGTTCATAATTACGACGTTGACGTTCAGAGGGAATTGCCTTCACCCACTCACGTAATTTTAGACACGAGCGTAAATGTTTGATGACAGCAATCGGTACCTGTTCTGGATGTGGAAAATAACCAAGACGCTGGAATGATTTCAGCATGACCATAAAACTCAGCAACCCTTCGTGGCTCTTGACACGGGACTTAACAAACTTGATTTCTTCCGGTGTTGGTGTATAAAATTCAGCCAACTCCTTGGCGGAAGGATATTGTTTAAAGCGAGGGTAGGCTGTACGCTCAATTACGGTCATGCAAGTAATATTTGCAACTAAAAGCTCGGGAGGGATTGTGTCCGCATTTTGGACATCCCTCAATTGCTTGGTGCAGAGTATTTTATCTTCTTTTCACCACACGCCTAAAATTTTTCAAAAAGCTGTCATGTTAAGCTTGGAGGCACGACAAAATAGGTGCAAAATCAGTTTTACTGCCAAGAAGTGTTAAAAGTATTGATTTAATTACCTTATTGTGTATTTGAAAGAGGCAAAAAACCTTAATGAGTACTAGGGGTGGAATGTGATTGGATGATTTAGAGTTGTTTTGGAAAATCATAAAATTAAACTGAAGATTTTACTGATATTAATAAAAGTACTTGTTTAAAAATATAAAGTCAAAAAACTAGGGTATATAAAGCTTTTCTTTTACTGAGTGCCTAAATACTTAGTAATTTTAATCACTAAACAAGTAAACAAAATTCACTTCTACAAGTAACAGACATTTTTGGATAAAAATTTTCAAGGAGTAAAATATGGCAAGTTCGCTAGCTGTCATTGGCACAGCTGTACTCTCGAACCCTGACAAAGTTATTGATGCAATTAAAAAAGCAAGAGAAGAAGGGGAAGCATGGGTTGACCTGATTAAAGATGCTGGACAAGGTGCAGTAGATACCTTCAGAGATTTTCAGACTTATTTTCGTGGAGAAAGAAGTGTACCTACAAGTTCAACTGTAGTTATCTACCGTAGCAAAGGCGGAACAAGTGCTTCCAGAGGATTTAATACAGGTGATGCGATTGCAAACTTTAGAGACATCCACTGGCAGGTAAACCGCTTTCGATGGGAAAACTGGAACGATGAAGTGTCGTCAATTAAAGTTGCTGGTGGGATTGCAGCAGCTTTTTATGAACACGCTAGTTACGGTGGAGCAAGGCTTTTAGTCATTGGTTCTGCCAGTCTTGAAGATTTAGCAAATATTGGTTGGACTGACCAGATATCAAGCTGCAAAATTATTCCCGCGCACCCAGATGCAATTAATTCACTTTTTCTATAAAAGTTCATCTGTAGATTAACAAGTTGGCTATTTGCGTGTAAGTTGAATTCCTTATGAGTTTATTACCTCCTATAAAACTTCCAGATTTAGATATTGATTTGGGAGATTTACGCAATCCTTTTAAAACTAATTCTGACAGCATTGTTTCAAACCTTGCAAAGTTAACGCTTGATGTCAATATTAAAACTGACATTAAGGCTGAATTAGAACCTTTAATTCTGTCATTATTCAGTCAACTTCAATCACTCCTTAAAGATATTACTTTTGCTGCTAATGAGTTACTCAGTAAGTCAAAGCAGATGGCAACTGATTTAATTAATCAGGTACTGACTGGACTTGAAAAATTAGCATCAGAAGTAGGTCAAATAGTAAGTAATCTTTTGAAAGAAGCTGAAGCTTTAGCAGAAAAACTGATTGACAAATTGAGAAATGACTTAGTAAATCCTTTTTTTGACAGAGTTGATAATCTTAGACAAGCTTTAGTTGAAGATATTAGAAAACTTATTAATTATGCTAGGAGCGAAGTCGAAGCTGGTATCACTAAAATTCTTTATAAAGGAGATGAAATTATCACCGGAACAGTCAGTGAATTCTCAGACGAATTGAAAAGATATTATCTAGAGGTTGAAAGCTTAGCTCCTATTATTTTAGACCCTGATAAAAAACGCGAAAGAGAAAGACATAAAGCTTGTAAGGATGAGCTTGATATAGAGGGAGTTTCTCTACCATCGATTGGTCCCGGAAAGTTTTTTGATTATTTGGAATGTAGAGAACTAAAGCGGCTAGATGAAAATACACCTATTAGAAACATTAAAACTTCGTATGGAGACTTGCAAAACAGAGCATGGAAATTAGCTTGTGTAGGACGTACAGAAGGTTCTGCCTTGCAAGATAAAGCTACGAAAGCTTGGCTTAAATATGGGCAACTTTACTATTTATGGAATAAATTTGAGGACAATATGACACCTTTAGAAGCAATTGAAAAAAAGATTCAACAGCTTGATAATCAAATTGCTACTTTTCAAGCTAAGTCACTTCAAATTGATGACTTAAGCACAGCAGTTCGGAATGCTCAAAATACTGCAAATAATGCAGTTAATATAGCTAACAATGCTCAAAATACTGCGAATACTGCTCCTAAAATTGAGTCAGGCGCTGTAAGTAAAGTGTACTATCAAACCGATCATCCAATTGAGATAGGTACTCCCTTTGGTAGTCGTTCAGACACAATTCGTGTTAATTTTTCCGTAGGAAAATTCAGCAGTCCCCCAAAAGTTCAAGTAATGCTAAATACTATAGACACTGAGCAAGCTATCAATACCCGTATAACAGTTATTCCTGTTAATATCACTACCAGTGGCTTCGATATTCAGGTAAGTACTTGGGCTGACTCAAAGGTGTATAGTGTTGGAATTACTTGGTTGGCTTGTATAGAGTAGTTCAACTTGCTTGATACTGAAGCTATCGTTCAATATCAAAAATAATTAGAACAACAAGCTTAATCCTACGTCATTCAAAGTTCATATTGATGGTGTAAATGACAATGGTCATCATTGGATACCAAGCTTAAAGTTTTTAGGGATAAAAGTGCGACGTTAGTCTGTTAAAAAAATTGCAGCATAGCGGTCTAACAATGCTTGGCTGCAACCTGCACTCTGCACCCTCAAGAATTTACACTTCTTACCAAGTAAGAAAGCGCGTTACGTGCAACTTCTTCTGCTCGTGCTGATGTAACTTTTTGGTAACACAATGTCGTTTGGATACTCTCATGTCCCATCAACGCTCGTAGTTCTTCAATCCCCATCAGACCAACTCGTTCTGTAGCAAACGTATGACGTAAATCATGAATGCGTACACCTTGTAGTTCCGGATGTAGCTTAATTAATTCCCGCCACTTGTCATGCACAGTACGATAGCTAATTCGACTTACTGTTTTTGTAACTGGTTGTTGCGCTGTAAACAAAGCAGGATAGTTATCGTGTCGCTCTTCTTTTATGTATTTATTAAGTGCATCAGCAGCATCGCAACTGTAGAAACACCAACGTTGTTTGTTCCCTTTACCAACTACTTGAAACTTATGGTTGTCCAAGTCCATATGGGAGATATCTAACGCCAAAAGCTCAGAAATCCTGCATCCTGTCCGATGTAATAAATGTACAATCGCACTCATGCGTAAATCATTGGTTACAGCTTTATACAGTACATTTAATTGTTCTGGAATCAGAAAGCGTACTATTTCCTCTGTGTGGTGTTCTCCCTTCTCTCGGTCTGGTTGACGTTGTTTTAATCCCCTAATTGGATTGGATTTTATATAACCTTGTTCTACAGCAAAACTCATTAAACTTTGCAGTATCGCTTGATGTTTGTGATGAGTAGTATATTTTAAATGACTCAAACTATTTAGGTATTCAATCAATACCTGACGACTCAAAATTTCAACTGACCACCAGCCATACTCCTGTAGCAATGGTAACAGAACTAATTCATATGTGCGCCTAGTACTTTTTGCTAGCCCAGGACGTTCTAGAAATTCAGTAGCAAGAGTGGCTAAGGTGACAGACACCTGAATGCTAATTTCTGTGATTTTATCAAGGCAAATATCTCTTAAATCATATATCCTTTTTCCAAGGATTATGACAGCTTTTCATGCCAACTTCTCCAGCTCCTACTTTACAGGAATCCTTGGCGGACTACGTTAAGCGCATCCGTATGGATTTACAGATGAGTCAATTAGAGTTGGCAGCTGCTTCTGGTATTCATCCCCACTCGTTAGGCAAGATTGAGCGAGGTAAAACTACCAGATTGAATCGCAAAACCCTTCAAGGTCTGGCAATGGCTTTATCTATCCCCCAAGAATATCTGGAGGCTATTTGCAAGGGAGAGGAAGTTAAAGTTATCGTGGCGGTTAAGTTTTGTCCTCAATGTTGGACTCCTGGTACTGGGGCTGATCCTATGTGGACAGACGTGCGAGCCAAATATTGCTTTATGTGTGGCACTCCTCTTCGTTCCCATTGTGCCAATTGTGGTGAATTAGTTGCTTCACTCAAATACCGCTTCTGTCCTTTTTGTGGTTTTGCCTATAAAAATAGCTGAAATACAAGACATAGTAAGCTTTTCAACTTTGGCTATCATTGATGACAAATGATTTTTACAGATTCATTTATATGTCAACCGTATTTTTACATAATTTTATGTAACATGAAATTTGAGAGAATGCTTGAAAGCTATACAAGTAAAGACTTTTCAGACCATCTTGCATGATTTTACAAGGATCTCGGCTCAATGCGAATATATACCCCAACAATTTCCCGTGTTGTAGCGTCAATTGCAAGCCAAATCCATTGTTTATTCGCTTTAGTCCCCACATATGACCAAATCTCATCAATCTGGACAATCAGGCGACCTGGTTTTTTTTAGTAACTTCAATATGCTTGGGAATTTGGTAGTATTTCTGATTGACATAGTATTGTAGCCAACGTAATGATACTCCGGTGACGCGGGCGATCGCCGCCAATGAAACCCGTTCAAGTAAGAGTTTATCGATTAATTCACGTGTTGAGTTCTCAATCGGTTGTCGTGTTGGACTTTCAACAAATTGTCGTCCACAATTGTGACATTTGAACCGTTGTTTTCCGTAGTGAGTGCGTCCATTTTTGACTATGTTGTTCGAGTTGCATTTAGGGCAGTGCATAGCTCCTATATTGAACGACACTTCCTGATTTTATCATTACTATGCATTACTAGCGATAAATGAAAGATTCCTTACCCGCAGGTACACGAGCAATCGTCACACCAATGCGTTGAAGACCGACAGCACGCCCAAGGAACCGTAAATAAATTTCTGAATTGGGATTGAGCGGATGATGAAACTCAAACGCATCCATTGAATTAATGTCTGCTGCTTTCAGCAGAGAATGTTGTTCATCACTGACGTTGATGTCCTCCGATCAAGTTGGCAAACGCTCTCAACACCACAATCAAGCCTAAATTTAACAATAGTAGTACAGTGTTGAGTTACCTCGCTTTCAAGAGTACTCATATCTTGCACCTCTAAGTACAAATCCGTATGAAGCAAAGATATGCGCGATAAAAATACATTATTTTTATGGGCTTTTATCGCTAAATCAAGGACTTTGGGATTAATACTGAGTGACTAAACACCATCAATTTTTTTTGTGCAAGATGTGAGAGTAATTATCCTCCTCACTGCTAGCTTTTCGTTCCAATCGGGGTTGACTGACAACGCCGCTCACTTCATGAAGCCAAACAACTGCACCACTCGACTCAAACGCTGCACTGGCAAACGTATTGATGATTTTATAACCAGCACAGATACAGCAAATTGTTATGACGAAGGCATACCTGCAATGCCCCTACGAGTGTCCTGCGTCAAAAAACCAGAGTCCGCAACCAAGCGCGATCGCGCATTCTACATCAAAGGGGAAGCGGAATGACCGTCACCTTTATAGGCTAATTTTTGTGGTACACAACAGCACACAATCACTCAACTACTTAACCGTTTAAGGGATTGTGAACCCCAGAGCGAACGAATGATGCTCATAGCTAGCTTGTTCGTGATTGACGAACGGGAGCCACGCAGTCCGAGTGAAGGAGTAACAAAGGCGATCGCTGTGCTGTTTGTAGAGTTGAGCAACTGTTCGGTTTACACAAACCCTCGCTACCTGTTTTGTCACTTTTTGTCGAACTATAATGGTTTTCCCATCTACGACATCCGTAACTATCCATTCTTCAGCCAAAGCAATGGAAGGGTTGTTAGTTCTGGGAAAATCAAACAGGGCGATAGTGGTTGCGAGGGGCGATCGCGCGGGTCAAGGAAGCAGTACAAGAAGGTTGGTGCTCAAACCCCACTGGGTTGTTCACGCCTGCTGCTGTCGAAGTGGGGCGTAGGGTCAGAATGTGGTAACAACGGATGTCAGCGCTTGGTTTACAAAGGGTGCGTCAACTCCCGGATTGTGCTGGCGATGTCAAAACAATTCAAAATTCACGGAGGCAAAACTTAAGAAATAATGAGAGAACTTTGAATTTTGCATTTTGAATTGGAGGGATGGGGAGGCTGTGGAAATTGGGGAGATGATGAGGCGGTTTCCAGTTAGGGAGTAAGAAAGGCGATCACTTTCCTTGCAAGTCTGTTGTCAATCAACTTGAGTCAATTCAATTCAAAATTCTCTCATTATTTCTTAAATTTTGCCTGACAGAATTCAAAGCCTTGTAAAGTTATCTGTGGGACGCGATTCCATGTATTAGCGCTAGCTCTAAAATAAATATTCATTGACACAGGCTATGACTCACTTAGGTTTAGTTAAACTCACCAAATTGATGGAACTAACCAGTGGTAGACCTGAAATAGGGGTTGGGTTAATCGATGGACCTGTTAGTGTAAACCATTCTGGTTTATCCGGGACGAATATCCGCGAGATTTCTGGAAAACTAAGCAGCAACTGTACTCACGCCACCAGCATTGCCTGCTTGCATGGAACATTTGTAGCAGGGATCTTGTGCGCGAATCGGAATTCCCTAGCCCCAGCCATCTGCCCCAATTGTACGTTGCTGATACGCCCCATTTTTGCAGAGACAACTTCAGCGAGTGAACAGATACCCAGCGCAACCCCCGAAGAACTGGCAGCGGCAATCATTGAGAGCATTGATGCAGGTGTGCGCGTTCTGAACATGAGTGTTGCCTTGGCACAGCCATCTTCCAAAGGGCAGCGGGAATTAGAACAGGCTTTAGGCTATGCCACAAAGCGTGGTGTGATTATCGTCGCGGCAGCAGGGAACCAGGGAACACTCGGCAGTTCTGTTATTACTCGCCATCCATGGGTGATTCCAGTTGTAGCTTGTGATCTTCAAGGCAGACCCATTAGTCAGTCGAACTTGGGAACTTCGATTGGTAAACAAGGTCTGAGGGCACCTGGGGACAACATTACGAGCCTCGGAGTTAAGGATCAACCGCTCACGTTGGGAGGAACAAGCGTTGCTGCACCATTTGTGACCGGGGCTATTGCACTGTTATGGTCACTATTTCCAGATGTGATTGCGTCTGAGGTCAAACTTGCTATCACTCAAGCTCATATGTCACGGCGAACTACTGTTATTCCACCGTTGTTAGATGCTTGGGCAGCCTATCAGCTCATGCTGAAGTCTCATTCTTAACTTTTTGTGATTTGTTAAACCTTAAAAAATCAAGGAGGAGAAAATTATGAGTATGCCAGGATTTAGCGCAGAATCATCTGTCTACAGATCAACTGGAAGCTACGTTGGGAGAGTTTCAGGCGTTTCTCCGATAAGCAAAGGCAAGAATTCTGACATCCATCCCACTGCTTTGATGAGGAGTAAAAAACAACCTAATGGTACTGGCGGAAAGGCAATTTGTTTTAACGTTTGTTATGGTTTATGCCGGATCTTTACTGATAAGCCCGTTGACGAGTGCCTAGAAGACTGTCTCTATGACTGCGAGATTCTTTCTTGAATGCAAGGTTCTTGGATAAGCTCATCCATACTAAAAGGGAAAAAGTCATGGAACCAACTCAAACAAGGGATCAATCTGTAAGTCATCCCGTTTTCGTGAATGACGCACCAGCGATCGCTCTGCAAACACCTTCTCCCAGAAATTCCACAGAAACTACTCTCCTACCTCAGAGCGGGAATGGAGAATGTAGTTGTGGAAGCATGGCAGGCTCAGCTCCACTTTCCTATGTTTATGCGATCGGCAAAGTTGAGCCTCGTTTCCCCAGTTTATCGGTGGAAAAAGAATTTGCTCAAGCAACCGGACGTGCCCAGACCAACGGGCTAACTGACCGACAGGCACTCCAGGGGATACTGACACAGCCACAGAATCGCTATCTGTCGCGTTTACTGTGCTACGTGCTGACTATTGGAGGCTTGGAAACCTATATCTTGCAACCGCGCAACCCTGTAGACTTCGATGTGTTGGTACAAGCCATTCGCCCTACTCCCAGTCCGATGGACATTGATATTGTCATCGGTGTGCGAGGACCGCTTGCTCCACCGCAGATGTGCAATGGGCTGATGGTGCCGATTGTTGCCTTCGACCAAATCTATTCCTTTGATCGTAACGCACTGATGAGCTCTATTCCACGACCGGAGAAGATTGCCGCCGATCAATTTACACGGGTGTGTGAAGAACTGTTTGATCGAATTATGCAAATCGCTGATAACGCAGGCGCAACAGATGAGCATCGCGCCTTGAACTATTTGCTCGTCCGCTATCCGGCTATTTATGCGAAAACTGCTGAAGAGTATGGGCGGGACTTTTCATTGACCGGGGTAGAAGCTCATCTCTCGTCCCTGAGCAGCACCCGCAAAATTATCGAGGTCATCTTCTCGTTTACCAACCGCAATACTGATTTTACCGAGAAGTTCTTTGTTCGTGTGGATGTGACCGAGGAGTTTCCGTTCCTAGTGACTAAGTTATCACCCTACTTTGATCATTAAACTGAATAAAGAGGTTTTGCTTATGAGCTTGCCTAGATTTACCGCAGAAGCATCCCTGTATAAGACAAACGAGAGTTATCAACAACATACACGTCCTGAACTAACCAATGCTGTGGCAGTTGTATCAGCGGCATGTAGAACTTGTTGTGGGGGATGTAGCGGTTTTTTTGGACGGTCGTGCGCTCCTGAGTGTTGCTCTCCAGGAGGAACCTGTGTACCTGGATGGTGTGGTCTCAGATTTCCCTTCTATCGTGCTTGCACGAGAATATGTGATGGTGGTATACCTTCCCAATCTACTAGATTCTGCTAAAAGGAGGTTTTTCGTATGAGTATGCCAGGATTTACCGCAGAAGCTTCGCTTTATACAACCAGCGAACTATATATGCTTGATGCTAATTTTGGTTTTTCCAGTGATGATAGCGCAATAGTATATCCGCAGGGATGTGGTTGGATTAAGCGGATTACTTGTGGAGCAGCGATCGCTGCTTGTGTACCTTTATGTGGTCCATACATACCATGCTGGATAGGTTGCCTAGGCATAAGCCTATATGGATTTTGTCGGGATTGTATACCGGGTATTTGAGTCTTCCCCCTTGCACCATGCTCCCTGCACCCCTGCTTCTTCAAGCCCTGCTCCCTGCTCCGGAGCCTCTTCAAGTGTCCTACATCAGAAAATCCACAGTCAGCAACAAAGCGCGATCGCGCATTCTACATCTAAGTGGACGCCCTCCCCACAACTAAAATTTTTATACTATTCCCTGTTCCCTGTTCCCTGTTCCCTTCTTTTGTGGTAATGCTTTTGGCTTCGACAACACACTTCAAGCCTTGCGCGAGCTCCGGGAGCAACGCACTACTGCCCAACAACAGGCAAGGGAGCAGGAGGCAGGGTGATGGCATTCTCCCCCATGCTAATACCAATTTGAAAAAAGATGCGACAGATACACACTCCCAGACCCTTATTATATCTAGCTTTCAAAATGTTTGAATTTTTAATTTTGCTCGGTTGAATTTTGAATTTTGAATTGTTTGCCCCCCTGCCTTTTCAACTGTCCTGCTTCAGAAAATCCACTGTCAGTATGAAAGCGATCGCGCATTCTTGTACAAGACGGCACAGTTTTTGCATGTGAGCTTGCACAGAATCTTGAAGTCTAAAATCCTTGTATGACAAAATTTTTAAGTATAGCTATTGTTGAAGTCATAATCACGCGGCTTCAAGCGCGAGGAAATCACCTAATTTAAGACTTCTCTTCTAAAGCTTTTCTAATGGTTTCATCATCTAATTCTAATAACTCTGATATATCTTGAACACTCAGTCCCTTTTGCACAAGCTTTGGCAAAATTTTTAACTTAGTTTCTAGTTCGCCTTCTTCTTTTGCTTCTTGATAAACTCTAGTTTCTTTCAGCAAGTTTAAATTCAGCATGGTTTCTATTTCCTCGCGGCTTAAATTAGGAAACTTGTAGACTACGATTGTCTCTATAAATTCTAGAACTTTAGTTAAGTTTGAAGTTAATCACAAAAAGTTGGAAGTTTAAAACTTTAGACTTCAGGTAGCCAATAAAAACCGTCGCTCAAGTAAATCTATTTTGGCTCGACCATACATCTGCCGCTTTAACATTTTCAGTCGATTAATATGCCCTTCAACTGGGCCATTACTAACTGACATAGTTACACCTGTTTTCACAGCATCGTAGTCTGACTCTAAACCAACAGCAAAGGAGCGCAACAAAGAAACCGAGCTGTTTTTAGCTTTGTTTAACCAAGCATCGAGTTCTGACGGCAAGCGTTGACGCACAAGAGATGCAAACTGTTGAGCTAGTTCAATGACTGACTTCAAATCCGAATGGGCTGTTTGTAGTTGAGCGATTACTTCACGCTCATTAGGCTCTGTTAGTTCCGGTCGTCGTAGGACTAAAGCTGTGACGCGACTGGGGGTGAGAGGACGATGGGAAGAAGAGCTGATCCTGGGGGAAGCGTTTTTTCTTGAACCTTGTCGCGGTTCAAATCCGGGCAAGGTCTTGAGATAACGAGTGAAGCGAGAGACCGTGGCATAACTACCGGTATAGCCGCAGGCGCGAATTTCCTCAAACAGTTTTTGGGTGTTGTAGTTACCGCTATTCCAGCGGCTGAGGAGGTAATCATGATAAGGGTTGAGAAGACTGAGACCTTGGTCGCTACGTTGGCGACGTTCGGTAAAAGTTGAGCTACGCAAGTAATTAGATACGGTGTTTTTAGCAACTCCTAGGGATTGAGCGATTGCTTGGCCTGATAAGCCAATAGACCGCAGGCTCCAAACTTGCTCATGGATTTCCCTCCGTCTGACCCGTGCCTTGGCGGATTGGACTTTTCTTTTTAAAGATGTGTTTTGGGGAAACCTTGGCACAACTGTGCAGGGATTAGCCTCAGTAATCAGGGAAAGGTTGTGTGCTGTTTCCACCTCTTTTAGCACTTTAGTATCAGTACTAAAGACTTGTTTTTCCACTTCTTTAAGTGCTTTGGCGTGAGTACCAAAGACTTGCTCAAGCGTTTGAGATAAGTTCTGCAATAAGGGATCTCCAAGTAATAAAATGCCCAGCCGTATTAAATATATTTTGGCGCCCGCCCAAGTATGAACGGCGCTTTCGCCCTTAAGGCGAAAGCGACGGCTGGGCATTTTATTATTTGGAAAGGCCTAAGTGAAAACGGTCTGCAACTTGAATGGCTTCTGGCGCGCCTTGACGAATACCACTTTCATAAGTTTTTGACCGATCTCGTGAGACGACTTTGACACCAGGGTGAGCTTTTAACCATTCTGCCAAGGTTTCAGCCTTGGCATCTTTTAGTAGAGCAATTGGTCTACTACGTTCTAGATCAATTAGTGCTGTGCCGTAAGTTTTACATTTACGAAAACAAAAGTCGTCTACCCCAAGAGTCTGTGGCGTTACGATTGGTGGCAGTGGGATTGAGCGGACTAAATTTAACAGCGTGTTGCGTGAAACTTTTATCCCCAATTGCTCCGAGAGTCTTACCCCTGCTGCACCACCATTAGCTAAACCAATCGCACTCAGTCTTTGAGCTAAACGTAGAGTTTTTCTTGCCCAAGGTGCGGTCACATTGGTCAACCTTTCGGTTCAAAGCAGCAACACCTGTCCATACAAGCGAGGGAGCTTTCCATTGCAGATGTCTCCAGTGCTGATACTTGTTGCTTAAGTTAGTCAGGTCATTTAGTATTTCACTGGCTGATTGATAGCGCTGACGACAATCAAAGCGCACCATTTTATTGAGGATATCTACTAATTTTGGGTGAAGATGCGGTACACGGTGACTCCAAACAATTTCACCTGTGCTGGGATTGCTTGGATCTCGTAGTTTTGACAACTGATTAGGCAGTAATCCTGTAAGTGCTTGGATAACAACTATACCCAGTGCATAGATATCGCTGTTAAATTGTGGGTCGCCATGAAATTGTTCGATTGGCATATAGCCAATAGTGCCAATAGTAACTGTTTTAGTTGTTTGCTCTTGTTGGTTAATAGTTTGAGTTACGAGTTCTTTAACTGCACCAAAATCAATTAAAACTATCTTACCGTCTGTCTGACGACGGATTAAATTTTCCGGTTTAATATCTCGATGGATGACTTTTTGACCATGCACGAAGACCAAAATGTCTAACACCTCTGTTAACAGATGAATTACTTGGTCTTCTGGTAGGAGTTGTCCTAGCAGAATTTGAGCTAAGGTCTGACCTGGTATAAACTCTTGGACTAAGTAAAAGTCTTGGTTTTCCTCAAAATAAGCAAATAGCTGCGGAATTTTGGCATGACGACCTAATTTTTCTAAGGTTTCTGCTTCTGTTTGAAATAGACGACGGGAAATTTGTAAAGTTGTTGGGTTGTTACTGAGTTGTTACTGAGAGGTCGCAGTTGTTTTACTACACATTGAGGCTTTCCTGGACGCTTAATATCTTCTGCGATATAAGTCTGCCCAAATCCACCACAAGGTAGGACTGTTACAATTCGGTAACGTCCATCCAAAAGTTGACCGATGTTTAAAAGCTGACCGAGCATAATATTTAAACTCATCAACAATTCTTGCTGCAAAAGCAGTACAAAAGTTAACTCAATACCTCAGTCTTTTATTTTTCAGGCATAATTACTCGTTGACAAAATTAATATTGTCTGAGTTCTCACGGAAGAGAATTGATTCTGGAGATTCATCTTAAAATCAGATTTATAAACAATTCTATATTTGATGAAAAATTCATTAGTTTCAGCCCTACAGGTGGTGAGATGAAATTTTCTTCACCATTGGCATTGGCTAACCTAGACTTGCTAAAGTACATCAAAACTAGTTCCAGAATTAGAGTAGCATTTAATACCATATTGATTGCGTATCAAAAGCAGAAAATCTTCTCTATCATAGTTAGCTTGTAGGCACAGAAAATACTTTGATTTGAAAAGTATCGGTTTTCTTTTGAGAGTATACTTATGAATCAGTTAGAATTTGAAAGAGTATATCAATATGAGTTGACGCCAAAACAAAAGAAGGTATTACCTTTATTTTTAGCTGGACAAACTGATGAACAAATAGCCAGAGAACTTGGCGCTACTCACCGTTCTACAGCTAGCCACCAGCTAAGAAATATCTCTACAAAGTTTGGCTTTCCCCCAGAGACTGAACCCGATTATCGTTGTAATTTAATCGAAATATTCGCCAAGTATAAGCCGGAGTTGGTTAGTTTAAAGGCTTTAGATAAATGTGGGCATATTGTCCAGAACATCCGCTTTCCCGAAGGACCAGAACCAATCAATTCTGCTTTTTATCAAGAACGTTTTCCGATTGAATCTCGTTGTGATAGCGCCATGAAAGAACCAGGCGCACTCATTCGGATTAAAGCGCCCAAGCAAATGGGAAAAACTTCCTTGCTGAAAAGAATTAGGGCGGAGGCGAAGAAAAATAATTATAGTACAGTTTATTTGAATTTTAGCTTAATCGAAACAAATAAATTTACTAGCGCTAATGATTTTCTCCGCAGTTTTTATGCGTATATTATGAATCAATTGCCTTCAGCACCTCCACTACAAAGTTGGAATCAAGATATTCCCAGCATGGTAAACTGCACTCTGACATTTCGTGAGTTACTTAAACAACTAGATGGTATTTTAGTTTTAGCTTTAGATGAAGTAGATAAATTATTTGAATATCCAGAAATTTATGAAAACTTTTTCCCGATGTTGCGTAATTGGAATGAAAATGCTAATGAATCAGAAATATGGGAGAGATTACGCCTAGTAGTAGCACATTCTACGGAAGACTATGGACGCTTAGATATTAATCGATCTCCTTTTAATGTTGGTTTCCCGGTGAGATTAGAAGAATTTACTGAAGAACAAGTAAAAAGTTTAGCTATCAGACATGGATTAGACAGTAAAGTGATTCTGCCGATCATGTCTGTTGTCGGCGGACATCCTTATTTAGTACGGTTGGCGCTTTATTATTTAGTATGTCAAGATGCAGAACTTGGGCAGTTACTTAAAGAAGCTACCACAGATACAGGAATTTATACTGAACATTTACGCCGACATTTAGAGACATTTCAAGAACATGAAGAGTTAAGAACCGTATTTCGACAAATAGTGAATAATAACCAACCGATTAAATTAGAAATAAAGAATCGCCAAATCTATCAATTAGACAGTATGGGGCTGATTAAAATCAGCAATAATTTTGTTATGCCAAGCTGTCGTTTGTATCAGGAATATTTCTGCGATCGCTTGTAAGGAGGAACCTTTAAAAAAATCCCAGCCTTATATTTTTTCAGCTTATTCAAAGTCTCTTGTGGTGGGGGCAGCGCCTCTAAGAGGCGGAGGAGCAGGGAGCGGGGAGCAGGGGGACGATTTTTCCCCCATGCACCCTGCACCCTTCCCCCATGCCTCTTCTGGGGGCGCTTACTGCGGCTGGGATTTTTTTTCTTGGTTTGTGCCTAAGAAGACAGTGCGTTATTTTAGACATACTGTCGGTTGAGGATGATGAACTAGGTAATCTTTTAGCCAACTACAGCCTCGCCTTAGCAGATTGTCTAAATTCAGACTCCAGAGTATCACACTACCATCGCTACTACCAGCAACCAGGGTTTGTCCATTCGGACTAAAAGCAACACCAGTCACCTGATTACCAACCACGACAGAGAATAACAGTGTCCCATCGCTTTTCCAGAGGTTAATCATGCCATCGCTGCTGCTGGAAGCCAGGATTTTGCCATTGGGATGGAAACTGACACTGGTTACTCCTTGGTTATGTCCAGAAAAAGTGGCGATTTCTGTACCATCAATTTTCCACAGTTTCACTGTTCCATCTTCGCTGCTAGAGGCAAACTCTTTTCCATCACGACTGAAACTAATTTGAGTTACTTGACCATTATGTCCTGTTCTCGTTTGAATCAGGGTTCCATCATCCCTCCAAAGCTTAATGCTTCCATCGCTACCACCAGAAGCCAAGATTTTTTCATCGGGACTATAGTTGATGCTAGTTACATCACTGTTATGTCCTGTAAGAGTTTTCCTCAGCTTGCCATCCTTGCTCCATAGTTTGACGCTATGGTTGCTACTCCCCGTAGCAAGAGTTAACCCATCAGGACTAAAACTGACTCTAGTTACATCACCTTGAGGATCTGCTAGTGTCTGTATCAATTCTCCATCTTCCTGCCGCAGTTCAACTACTCCATCACTGGTGACAGCCGCTAAAGTTTTGCCATCGGCAGAAAAACTCACAAAATATATCCACTTTCCATCACTTTTAAAAGTTTTAACGATTTCGCCTTCAAGATTCCAAAGTTTAATTGTTTTATCCAAGCTACTAGAAACTATTTTGGTTCCATCAGGACTAAAACTGATGCTAGTTACTATATTCTGATGTCTTTTGAAACGAGGTATGGGTGTATCTATAAGATTCCAGAGTTTAATAGTTGCATCTAAAGAAGCAGAGGCAATCTCTTTTTTATCTGGACTAAAATTTACACTCATAACCGAATCATTATGTCCGCTAAGGGTTTTAATCAATGTGCCATCGCTTTTCCAGAGTTTGATAGTTTTGTCTCCACTCCCCGAAGCAATTATTGTGCCATCGGGACTAAAATTGATACTATTAATCTCTGCATTATGCCCATTTAAGGTTTTAATCAGTTTGCCCTTCAAGTTCCAGAGTTTAACAGTATTGTCGTTACTTCCAGAAGCTATTATTTTACCATCAGGGCTGAAACTGAGAGTATTAACTGAACCTTGATGTTCAACAAGGGTGTTAATCAACATGCCATCACGTCTGAAGAGTTTAATTGTCCCGTCATTACTCCCAGAGGCAATCATTTCTCCATTGGGGCTAAAACTGATGGAATAAATTGACCCTATATGTCCATTAATAGTTTGAATTAGCTTGCCATTGCTACTCCAGAGTTTAATCTTTCCATCCCTACCTCCAGAGGCGAGAATTTCTGCTTCAGGACTGAAATTAAAGGTATAAATTGAGTCGTTGCGAGTTAGAGTTTTGAGGAGTTTACCGTCTCTTTGCCAGAGTTTAATAGTTCCGTCATTGCTTCCAGAAGCTAGGATTTTGCCATCAGGACTGAACCTAACACTGAAAACATTACTTACGTTAGAAAGAGTTTTAATTAATGTGCCATCCCTTTGCCAAAGTTTAATTGTTCCATCATCACTCCCAGAGACAATCAGTTCTCCATCCGGACTAAAAATAACTGTTTTGATTCCTGCTTTATGTCCTCTTAACTGATTCTGTTCGCTAATTTGTGTGAGGCTATTGAGTAATGCATCAAAAGGTTTGGTGGTAGAATATTTATCTAATGATTCATCTGTTACTAATGCTTTTAACTCTTGCCCCGCTTGAATGGCTGATACTAAACCGTCTATTTGCTTTGACTCAAATAGTTTCAATGAATTGGTTGCTGTTTTTTCTATTCGGATAGTTTCTCGATAATCTCTGATTTGCTCTTGAGCATAAATACTAGTAATCAATGCGATAAATACAGATGTCAGCGAAGTGGTAAATAGAATAATCACTCCTCGACGAATTATCTGTTTTGATTTTTCATTTGCTGATGTTAAAATCTGATTTATTTTTCTATCTTGTTCGGCTTGACTAGCAGCTAAAAATTGATAATCTTCATTACTTAAATATTTATCTGCTGACCAATTTAGAGCATTATTTAAAGTTTGTCCTTGCAATAAATAAGAGGAATTATTATCAGATTTTAGCCAGCGATTAATTGCCTCGCTATAGGGACGGAGGTGAGTTAATTGATGGGTAATCCAATCCCAATTAAAAACAGTTTGATAAATGAGATTATAAACTTGTAAAGTATTATTTTTCTTGACGACTAAACCGGAGAGTCTTAACGCGGTTTGCTCCTCGCTTTCATCAGCTATAATACCTGCTTGATTAGATAAAATTCGCTGGTATAATCCTAGAATCCCAATGGTTTTAATTTCATCAATTAACAAACGGTTGCGTATAGTACGTAAATGTTCTGGTTCATCAACCGCTTCCCAATTTTTAATGACATAATCTTCGACTAAGTATTTAATATCTGAGCAACTTTTATCTGCAAAATTTACAATTAAGCTACACAATTTTTGAGTTAAAAATGGTTGTCCTCCTGTCCAGTTTAAAACTTGTTGTAAAATGATTTCAGGAGATTCTAGTTTTTCTTTCAGTCCCGGTAATAAAGCATCTTTAGCTTCTGCAAAAGTAAACCCAGTTAATTCAATGGATTTTCCAATATTAAAAGGTGTGCGTCCTTTATCTTGAATTAAATCGGCTGGACTAGCGACTCCAAGTAAACAAAAAATTAAGCGATTATAATCTGGCTTTTCTGAACGCTGATTATAACAAGCGCGAAGAAAAGCAAAAAAGTCATCTTTGAAATTAATCTTAATTAAACTATCAATCTCATCAAGGAAGATGACTATGCTTTGAGAGATTTTGACTAAAATTACCGATTCAATTAATTGTTGAAAACGCTGAAGATCGGTTAAATGCTCGTGTTGTTGCCACCAAGTATTAAAATCTAATTCAGTATCTAGTTCTAAGCCATCTAATATTTGATAAGCTATACCTTTATACCATTTTTCTGCACTGACATAACTGCCAATCAAAGTTAAATCTATAGATACACATCTGAAGCCTTCAGAACGAAGTTTTTTTCCCGTTCTCACTCGCAAGCTAGATTTGCCCATTTGACGCGAATTTAAGACAAAACAGTATTCGCCTGCTTTCAAAAAATTGAGGAGTTGACAATCTGCTTGGCGGACTACATAGGTACGATGATTATGAGTTAAACTGCCACCAACTTTATAATAATTAGTTGTCTCCATAATAGCTGGTTAATGAAAATCAATCAATTATTGATTAATGATTGCAATTCTTGTAATAAGTCTTCTGCTTTTTGGAATCCTTCTCTATTGTTTTGTTGATAGTATAGTCGGGAAGCTTGTTGTACATCTGTAATAGCTTTTTGGTAGTCTAACAATTTGTAGTAAGCAAGACCTCTTAATACATAAGCATTAGTATTATTGGGTTTTAGTTCAATTGCTTTACTGTAATCAGCGATCGCTCTTTGATAGCCTTTTAAATAGAAGTAAGCAAAACCTCTTAATTCATAAGCATTAGCATCATTGGTTTTTAGTTCAAGAACTTTTGTATAATCAGCGATCGCTCTTTGATAGCCTTTTAAATAGAAGTAAGCAAAACCTCTTAATTCATAAGCATTAGAATCATTGGGTTTTAGTTCAATTGCTTTACTGTAATCAGCGATCGCTCTTTGATAGTCTTTTAATAGGAAGTAAGCATTACCTCTTTCGTAGTGGTTTATAGGATTGTTAGGTTCAAGCGCTATAGCTTTACTAAAATCAAAAATTGCTTTTTCATAGTCTTTTATATTATAGGAAGTAAGCAATACCTCTCATTTTGTAACTTTCAAAATCATTAGGCTGAAGTTCAATGGCTTTATTGTAATCAACGATCGCTCTTTGATAGTCTTTTACTTTCAAGTAAGCATCACCTCTCGTTCTGTAGCTTTCAACATCATTAGGTTGAAGTTCTATGATTTTACTGTAATCAGCGATCGCTTTTTGGTAGTCCTTTAGTGCGAGATAAGCAAGACCTCTCGTTTCGTAAGTTTTAACATCATTAGGTTGAAGTTCTATGACTTTGCTGTAATCAGCGATCGCTTTTTGGTAATCCTTTAGTACGAGATAAGCAAGACCTCTCATTCTGTAGCTTTCAACATCATTAGATTGAAGTTCTATGACTTTGCTGTAATCAACGATCGCTCTTGGATAGTCTTTTAATTGGAAGTAAGTACGACCTCTTAAGTAGTAATATTGAACATCGTTAGGTTTAATTTCTATGACTTTACTAAAATCAAGAATAGCTCTTCCATAGTCTTTTAGTGCGGCATAAGCAAGACCTCGATTTAAGTAAACAAGTGAGAACCTATCTGCCATCTCAGGATTATCAATTAGCCCTTCAGGCATACGTTCAATAGCTTGAGTGAAATCAGCGATCGCTTTTTCATACTCTTTTAATTTGGCGTAAGCATCACCTCTGAGAACATAAAGATAATCATAATCTGGCCGTAATTCAATGGCTTTGTTATAATCAGCAAAAGCTTTATCGTAGTTTTTTAGTTGAAAGTAAGCCTTACCTCTTCTGGAGTAGACATTTACAATTGACTCCGGAACGTCTTCAATTTCAATAGCTTTGGTGAAGTCAGCAATAGATTTTTCATAGTTTTTTATATCAAGATAGGCACTCCCTCTACGATAGTAAGCATCCCATTTTATTGTGACTACTTTTCTTATGAATAAAGGCTCATCATTAGGTGCAACTTCAATCGCTTTCGTGTAATCAGCAAAAGCTTTGTCGTAGTCTTTTAGTTGAAAGTAAGCATCACCTCTAATGTTGTAACTTTCTGCATTGTTAGGTTGAACTTTAATAATTTGAGTATAATCAGCAACAGCTTTTTTATACTCTTTTAATTTGAAGTAAGCATCACCTCTGACTTTGTAGCTATAACTATCAGGTGTAATTTCAATTGCTCTAGTATAATCAGCAACAGCTTTTTTATACTCTTTTAATTTGAAGTAAGCATCACCCCTAATTTTGTAGCTATAACTACTAGGTGCAACTTCAATGGCTCTAGTATAATCAGCAAAAGCTTTATCGTAGTTTTTTAATTCAAAGTAAGCATCACCTCTAGTTCGGTAATTAAGACCATTAGGCTTAAGTTCAATTGCTTTAGTATAATCAGCAAAAGCTTTATCGTAGTCTTTTAATTCAAAGTAAGCCTTTCCTCTAGTTCGGTAATTAAAACCATTAGGCTCAAGTTCAATAGCTTTCGTATAATCAGCAAAAGCTTTGTCATAGTCTTTTAAGTGAAGAAAGTAAAAACGACCTCTTGTTTGGTAATGCTCACTATTAGGCTCAAGTTCAATAGCTTTCGTGTAATTAGCAATGACCTTAATAACTTTGTTTTTGTCAAAAGGTACTTTTTTGGCCAATAAAAGGGAAAGTTCATCTCGAAAAGCCCTATAGAAATACATTTTCGCACTAGGATTAATCTTCAAAGCTTCATTGTAAGCAACAAGCTCCTCTTGGTAACGTTTTAAGAACCAAAGAACATGGGCTTTTTGTACATAAAGATTAAAATCTTTGGGCTGGATTGCAATTGCCTTATCAATAGCGGCTAGTGCTTCTGAATATTTACTCAATGCTGTAAGTGTATAACTTTGCCGACGCCAACCTTGGTAGAAATTTGGTTGGAGCTTGGTAGCTTGTTTAAAATCAGCAAGCGCTTTTTGAGATATACTCCAACTTAGACCTGCTTTTACTTGCGGTTGATCAATTAATACTAAACCCCTAGCATAATAAGCTTGATAAAAGTCTGGCTTAAGTTTGATTGCCTGAGTAAACGCAGCAAATGCTTCTTCTTGTCTATCTAATTTTTGAAGTTGACTTCCATAATTGAGCCAATCAAATGCACTATGAGGAACCTTCAAGGAAAATAGTTGATTCTCAATCGAAGTAGCTTCTGAGCTATTTAAACCTGCTGGAAGAGAATTTTCTATTTTTAAATCTTCAGTTTTAACACCTGTCTTGCTAGCTAGACTTAAAAAGGTTGCGATGGGAACCCCCAAACTATAACCGAGGTGAAGTTCAACCATTTGACCTGCTTGATCTATTTCAATCTCGTCTTCAGCCGCCGTATTAATTCCTATCACACGACCAGAACGATCTAAGACAGGACTTCCACTCATCCCCCGATAGGACGCATTGGTGTAATACAGACCATAGTGTTTAGTCAGAGAATGTATATCTTGTACATTTTCTTGTGCATCTTCTTTCTTGACAGCTTTTCCAGCAGTTAATAGCCTATTAGAAGTTTTGGTTCCTGGAAATCCAGAGACAAAAATCCATTGTGATCCTTCAGAACCTACTTTATATTTTGCTAAATTGGCAACTGTGTAAGTTTTGCCAGAAGTAAATGAAACTACTGCTAAATCAACTCCTTCTAAACAGGTCATCTTCTCAAGATTTACCGGATATCTTTGTCCGTCAGGAGTAACAATGTGATATTCCTCTGTTCTTTGTTCCGTATCAAGCTGACATCCTGGTTTAGCTTCATCTCGGTCTACCACATGATTTGCCGTCAAGACATAATAAGTCTGTCCCTGCTTGGCAACTATTACCCCTGAACCATTGCCACTGTAGCGCAAATCAATCTTTACGGTAATCTGTTGGGCAATATCATCTACTTCCTTAACTATGCCAGTATATTGAGTCGTCTGTGGCGGATTTTTCTGGTTTTCTGCATTGGGAATAATCTCTGTTAGCTGGGGTGCAATTTGGGTTAATTTCGCAATCGGTACAGCAAAACTCGACTGGCGCATTTTCTCCATCACTCTTGGAGTGGGAATGGTTCTATCCTGATAGATATAGGCATCATTGAGAATTGGCTCTGCACTTTGTCCTACAATCCCAATGAGTTTCCCCTCTTCATTCAACACAGGCCCCCCACTCATTCCTTGTTGTGTCTGGTTGGTGTAGCCTATCTGGTAGCCACCCCTTAAGGGTTTAGTCGCGATCAGGGTAATTTTGCCACTGGTAAAAATTAATTGTTCTTGCTCAAAGGGAAACCCTGCGGTGAAGACTACTTGATTTTCTTTAAGGGTAGATGAGTTTCCCACAGTGGCAACTGCATAGTTATCCTTAGCTTGAAATTCTAACAATACTAAATCGTTATCAGAGGATGTATCACCTTGATAGATAAGGTTTGCTTGATAGACTTTGCCATCAGAGGTTTGAATGCGATAGGGATTGCCGCGACTGACGACATGGGCATTAGTTAAGATGGTATAAACTTGTCCTTTTTTGGCAATTAAAATCCCGGAACCACGATAGTTTCCTACAAGGACTTTAACGGTGATGGATTGAGCGATTTGACGCACCTTGTCGGATGCTGTTTGGGTGGGAACTGAGGGAGTAGGAATATTGCTAGATGCAGGGGTTGAAAAAGTAGGGGTACAAATGAGTAATAAACTGCTAAAACTAGCAATCACAGGGATATAGGGGCAATTTTTCATATCTGTCAACTACGTTTAACTTCTATATTTAGAGATTGACGATAGGATAAAGACTATTTATCTCTATCAGATTGTTGATGAAGCATTCTGAAGATCTGAATTTTGTACTTGAAAATCTTTTTATTACTTGCTTACAACTGGTTGGTTACGCAACCACTCATCTATGTCAATCTGATAGTAGACTTGAGGAGTGCCACTACTGTGTTTGACAGGACCAACACTACGACCGTTGAGAGTGTCTTTTAATTGATTGAGAATTTGCAATGGCTTGTCTTCACGTCGCAGAGTCATTAGCACAGTCTCGCAGGAACCATCGTATTTACTGCTAGCACAGATAATATTTTGACCGTTGCTGGTGGTACTATTGGTAAGAAAATTTAAGTTGTCATTGTTGTAAGCTTGTTGGAAGCGGGGTGATACTTGTTGACAGCGCTGTTGCGGAGAATAGCTGCCTAATGCTTTTACCCAGCGAACGACAGCAATTTTTCCTCTTGGTGTCCAAGCAAAAGTCGTAGGTAAACGCTTGCCGTCGTTTTGGTCGAAACTAACTCCACAGATAAACTGTACGGATGTCTGGGCTTCTGTTCTAGGCATGCAAGAAGCTATGCTCACACAAGTAACAATTCCGGTTAACAAAAGTGTCGTCGTTAATTTCCAATTCATAGTTTTATTTTCCGTAATCGTGCAAGTTTTTGTAAGGAAAAAACTGTGACGCACCTGTAGCTAACTTTCAGTACGCGGTTTATTTACACCTACATACTTAGTTGCCTCTATCGTTTTTATTTATTAACAAATGCCCGTAAACTGTATTCTCCCGACTCGCCGCGCTCAAAAGCATTTGCTAACACTACATAAGTTCCACCTTCTGGCAAGGTGACAACTAATCTGGCGTTAAAGTCTTTGGAAGAGATATCATCATTTTGTTCGACGAGTTTCTTTTGAGCAGGTAGCAACAGGAATAAAGCTGGATCTATTTGCTTACTATTCATCTCAATCGTTATCTTTTCGCCTGCTCGACCTTTAAAGACATAAGCTTGATAATAGCTACCATTGGCTAGAATACCGTCTCCACTGTGCAGCTTTGCTGTCACCGTTTGACCGTCTAGAGGCAAAAGTTGAACTGGCGTACTGTTATGGGGTTGTTGTCGCCGCGCTACTGAAGAGGAGTTTCCTTGCTGTAGGGCGACTAAAAAAGGTTTTACCCGATCAGTTGCGATCGCTATGCCAATACCAGCATTAGAGTTGCCATTCGGATTAACTAACAGGGTATTGACCCCGATTACTTCTGCCTTGGAATTGAGTAAAGGCCCCCCTGAATTACCTGGATTAATCACAGCATTGTGTTGGATGAAACCTCTTCTAGGATCTAAACGACTGACGATACCGTTGGTGAAAGTATGCTCTAAACCAAAGGGAGAACCAATTGCATATACCGACTGTCCGACTTTGACAGTTCCGGGTGCAGCCAAACGTAAGGTAGGCAAACGACGTTGATTGCGAATTTTGATTGCTGCTAAGTCTAATCCCTGTCCTTGAAAACCGATGACATCAGCCTGTAATTCCTTGCCGTCAGCTAAAATAACGGTAACGCTAGAAGGTGCATTTTCAACTACGTGAGCATTGGTTAAGACTAAACCATTAGGCGTAACGATAAAACCACTTCCAACTACATCACCATGTCTAATGGTCACTACCGCAGGACTGGCTGTTTCATATACTTCGATTCGGGTTTGTTCTTCAGAACTTTGCACTAGGGTCTGCGCTGGTGGCTGAGTCTGATCTACTTTCTCAACGATTTTCGCGAAAGTGCTGCTTATTTCTCCATTAAAAAGCACGCTTGTCAAAATTACTGATGTCCATATCCGTAGGAGTTTCCCATTCATCTTGCGTCTTTTTTCTCTGGCTTCTTTAGGCATCTTAGGCGCTTTCAGAAGCTCTATTTCAAAATTGAGCCAAATTTCACTTATTTTCTCTCAAGTTATGCTATATGTGAAGTTTTTTTCACTAAACTAAGGCTCAACAGAACTTCATATACAATCAATAGCAACTCAGGATGAGATGCTTGCGTAATCATCTTTTACGAACTCAAGCAGGAGAACGCAATCTGGGAGCACCAAAACTTCAATACTAGTTTAAATCTTGTTGACCCTAACTCCCTTTTCTTTCATTCTCTACTGATAACCTTCTCCTCATTGCTAGCGATCGCCAAACCTACAGTCCCAACTCATCCTGGTAGGGCCTTACACCGAGCCATCCAAATCTTCCAAGCCATCAAACAATGGAATCATCAGCACCCACAAAGTACTTTCGCCATCACAATTATGCTTGCTTGGCCGCACCTTTAACGTCCACCGAGACGCCGTAAAGCAATTCCTTCACACCTACGATCGCGATATTCAGCAATACCACGACTCCCAGGGTGTTACCAATCTACGCGGACACAACCGTCAAGCTGGTAGAAACGTCCATCAACTCAAGGCTTTTGTTCAAAAACACTTACAAAATCTTTCGTAATAACCGTACTCAGCAGTCGTACTAACCTAGGGTGTTTACTTTGAGTGTTTTTAGGGAATTTCCTGGAAAATTATTCATGCTACTTTTCACTTGTCGGAAAGCGGCTGGAACAATAGCTTTCCGACCAAAAGAGCCAACACATATTTTACATGAAGTCTTGTAAGCTAAAGGGTTCAAAGTAAACAGCCTAGTACTAACCGTACAACATCTGCTGACTGTTGACTTAGCAATGAAACCCATTGCCAACAGAGAATGAGTAATACTTCGATGAGGAAACCTGTCTTCTATCCAACTGCTAATGGGAAAGAAGATTTTACCGATGGTGCTTTCGGTGGTGTCGAGTCGGGAAGCTGCGAACCGAGAATGGCTAAACCCAAGGGTAAGGGGTCGGCAGTGCCGAGGATTAGGGAAGTTCCAGCAGTGGCGATTGTGGCGTGGGTAATTGCCATCATAAATCAGTTATCAGTAAAGAGTGAGCAGTTACCAGTTTTGGGTTATTTGTTTGGGTTGTCAGTTATTCGGCTCACTAACGGTGTAACTAAGAAGCGATCGCTTTATGAATTTAATTTAATCTCTGTATGCTTTGCTCAGTAGGGGTTTCAGTGTAAGTTGCATCGTATGACACGAACCTTCTATTAGGTCTAATTAATACCCAAGTAAATGGGTTTACTTTCGCAACTAAAATTATTTCCTTCGATGCCAATAGTTATAAGGCTCTCGTTACCAAATGGGGAAAGTGATTGATCAAAAGACTTCAGATGAATAGTAAAACGCCAAGGTCCTTTTGCTGGAATAAAAAGCGGATCATCAAACGTGAATCTAGAAAGCTTTTTCGTAAAATCAACTGGTATTGTATATGCATTCATAACTTTAATGACCCCTGGCATTGGATAAGCTTTGGGTATAGTCCAAGCCGCTAATGGTGCTACAAATAACCGCGTAATTATTACAGTATCATCCGACTTATTTCTTACTGTCACATCAAGGATTGGATCAACCACTTTGTCATAAGCAGTAGAATCAAATCTTCTCATTCCTTGCTCATCAACACCAAACCTACATATTGTTTGATGAAAAGAATACCTAGATAGTTCATATAAATATGAAAGTTCCTCCTGACCAGTAAGCTCTAGAGGGTGGATTGGAATTTCGTGCAGTGTATCCCAATGGCAATGATGTCGGCGAACATCAATATTAATTATTTCAAGTAGATCAACAATGTCTTGTTTTCTCCTTTCTTGATAATCTCTGTAGCGGTTCACAGTAATCGGAGGGGGAAAAGTATTACGATCGTAATTCAAATTCAGGTCTTCTTGCTTACCGTTCTGGTAATGAACCACTCCATCATGGCTTCCCACATCTATCTTCATAGTCTTTATAAAATCACAAAGCAAACGATGTTGAATAGATGATGCAGATTCAGGTCGTGCAATTGTAGAATGATCGGAACCCGGCACTTTGAACGGATTGTCAAAGTATCTTGCAGCAGCAAATGGTTCAACAATTTGCTCTTTGAAAAACAAACAAATTTTGGAAAAGATTGAAAGGTCTTCGATTAATTCTTTTCCTTTGATCGCTAATTTACCTGTTTCCTTGAGATTCCTGAAATCTTTATCAAGATCGTTCAGCCAAGTGTTACTTTGTGAAAACCTTAGTGCATCTGCTTGCGTATGACCTACAGCTTTTGAGACAATACTGAGCAAGTTTGCATATCTAGACCCCAACGATGGAGATGCAATCAAGAATAAACCAGCTTCCTCCAATCCATTTTCAAGCAAATCTAGTTGTTGACTAACCAGAAATCGTCTAGCGACAATCCCTCCCATACTGTGGCAGACGAATATCATTTGCGAATGATTGAGCGCATTATCCAAGCGTAAATTTTCCTTGAGTGAATCTACGACATCTCCTAAACTGTAGTAACCGCCAGAAATGCCTGTTCGATAAGTAAATACATAGATTCCAATCGATGAAAGATCATTTTCTGCTTTAAGTAGCTCAGGCCAGTAGGTTCCGTTTGGATTTCTCCAACACTCCTCACTAGAATTAATACCATGAATAAAAATAACGCTTAGATCATTATTAGGTTGTCTAAGCCAGTTTCCTTGAGTCATATTATTCCTAACAAGGTGTCGCCGTGTCGCCTTTACTCCTCACATCACACTTCAAAATTTCTCTTACCGCGACCTCACTATTTGCTCTAACTGAATTTTCTTCGAGCGGCGATCGCCAATCTCTAGGTCGGGCAATTTTCAAAGCGATCGCTTGTGATTAATTATTGGTGACTAATTTTCCACTGAGATAAGAGGCGAAATGCCCAGATGCTCAATGCAGATCCAATTAAAAGTCCTAACCATGACCCCCAGAGCGGAACGGCAACTGTACCAATTTGAAATGACCAGTGAGTAAACAGTCTGACTAAATGTAAGAGTGCCACTAAAGCAAAAACAATTGCCGAAATTAAAATGTAATTTTTTTCACTCATTTTTAAATCCTCCTTGTTGTATCGATTGAGGACATTTGCTCTTGATTCTCATACTTCGATTTTGCCTCAAACAGAATAAACTTGTTGGCTTCTTACCATACTCTGTAATAAATATAGTTATTTAAAAAGAAATTAGCTCAACGAAAATGCTTCCTTAAGAGACATCAAATTTCCATCTTCATCTATTGGCTCTAATCCATATTCTTCTGGGTCATCTAAGTCCAATTCTTTAACCTGACAAGAACAATAAAAAGTTGCCCTACCGCATACATCTATCTCATAAACATTCACCCACTAGTCGGGGTGTAACTTATCGGCTTCGTCTATTGCTAAAAATACTAGTTTTATTCTCAATAAACCCACTCTCATTGCCCTGCCCTTCGGGTTCGCAGCCACACAAGCAGGAGACCCCCAAGACCGTGCTGACTCACCATCTAGGCAGAAGCCCTACTCTACGAGAAGCCGCTTACGCGTCTACGGGTTCGCCAGTCCCCCCTCCGGGTTCACCACTTCCCCCTCTCGGCAGAAGCCCTTACGGGTTCGGAATCGCTCATGGGGGAAACCCCCAAGACCGCGTTCCTCACCAAGACGGGGAGTGGATTCACCATCTCGGCATAAGCCAAGACGGGGGCTGGTCTCACTAAGACGGCAAGTGGACTCACCTCCTCGAAAAATACGCTCGTTTTGACGAAAGATTTAACAAGGCGAGTCCGTATATGTCATGGTTTTGTCTAAGGGCGCGTGACTACCCCCCAACCCAATATTGACGCCCCATCGATGGTGGCTACCAATTCTCACCCCGAAAATCACCCTCCCCGTCGCAAAACAGCAACAGCGATCGCACTACCCAGTCCCCGTAGTCACCAAACTAAGCAAGGGGTGCAGGTTCGAGTTGGGAGCAAGGGAGAAATTCCTCCCCCTGCACCCTACAAAGTGCTCCCTACCTCTTCTCACCACCTATATAAATAAATAGATAGTGGGACTTAGACAAAAAATAGCCATAAAAAACGCTCAAATGTATATACAGAGGGAATTTGACATTGCTTTGCCTAGTTTATTGATATATCTGGGTTTCAAGCATTTTTGAGCAAGGGGTGTATTTTCCTTGCCCTGTATGAATTTGAGGCTTGTTTCTGCCTCAAAAATGTTTAAGTCCCGATAGTCAATCAATGACTACCATATTCCCAATATTGGTGCGATTCGTTGGCTAGAAATCAAGCCCAACAAGGCTTAGAAGGAATAGCCGCAAGGTAATGAACCTTGACAACTGAATGACAATGTAGGTGAGAATCCTACCCTCCAGGTGCAGGAGTGACAGCACTTTCTCTACGGTAGCGACTAGCCATCAATCCGTAAAGCGGGAATGAAAGGTGGCTCCACTGATAGCCTAAAATCGGTGTCCATCGAGCAAAGTGTCCATGAGTAAAGCCTCGGCTTGAAGATACGTCTTAATCATCGTAAGGAGTAAGTGGCTAAATAAGGCTGACAAGCCACAACCAAAAGGTAAAAGGATAACAAGAGATTGGCAGTTCGATATCTGACCAATATGCACCCTCAATAAACCTGGTGAATAGTATCACTCTAAAGACACATAGAATTGTCATTCGGAACGAAGTAACCCCATATTTACTCTTTGAGAGGTCGATACTCAAAGTAGGTGCGCTCCCAGATGTGATATGGGGAGAGATTGGGTAACAAGCGAATGCTTGACTGTAATGGTTAAGATATGCTGACGTACCCACGGTGGTCTGAACGGAAAAGTCCAAATAGGAAGTATATATGTCTAAAGCACTGAGCAATCAGATGATGGAATGGAATACGACACCTTGGCGTAAGCTGGAACGTCGTGTTCATAAGCTTCAGAAAAGAATTTTCCAAGCCTCAGTCCGTGGTGATGTCAAAGCAGTTCGCTCACTCCAGAAAACATTGATGAGGTCTTGGTCTGCCAAAGCCTTAGCTGTACGCAAAGTCACACAGGACAACCAAGGTAAGAAAACCGCTGGTGTAGACGGGGTTAAATCCCTCACACCAAAAGCAAGACTTAAACTGGTTACAAACCTGAGATTATCCAATCCGGTCAAACCATCCAGACGTGTTTGGATACCCAAACCCCCAAAGAAGGAAAAAAGACCGCTTGGTATCCCAACAATGCAAGATAGGGCAACTCAAGCGCTTGTCAAACTGGCATTAGAACCAGAATGGGAAGCTCGCTTTGAACCCAACAGCTACGGATTCAGACCTGGACGTTCAGTTCATGATACCATCGCAGCAATCTATACCAGCATTAATAAGAAACCCAAATGGGTGTTAGATGCCGATATATCCAATTGCTTTGATTGGGCATCTTGATACTCCTTTCAAAAACGCAAGTTCTGGAGTTCTCCAGCTTTGAGCTTTTGGAATTGTAAGAGTGTATCGGGAAGGTTAGGAAACAGATAAAGCCCGGTTGATTCATCCTTGCTAATGGCGATCGTTCCGTTATGAATGCGATCGTAGATCCAGTGGGGTGAAAGTTCTAAAGACTGGGCAACTTGAGGAACCGTAAGATAACCCGAAATCTCGCGGGGATGAGACTGGCTACGGTTTTGAAAAATATGATGTTTAAGCCGGATAGTTTTGACTGTACTGGGCAGGAGAGTTTTGCATAGTGGCGATCGATAACCTTGTGCCGTCAGTTGTTGAGCGATAACTTGGTCATCAATACTTTGTTGGCTCAAACTAACAACCTGAGTTTCCAATTCCTGGGCATTGGTGAGTTCAGCCAATGAACCAACTGGGATTGGCAGGTCAACATTAGTAGTGTCACCACCTTTCCAAATAATCCGAGTGCGAACTGTATCACGTGCAACACGATGAATGACGACCTTATCAATGAGGCAGCGTAGCAGAGATTTTTTTTGCACTTGTGTCAAGGTGCCACTGTGCCAAAGTTCAGGGAGCCTTTGTCCAATGTTAATAAAAGCAGTTTTGAGTTCTTTTGGTAGGTGATCTACTGTTTGAGGCTGCTGACGTTGAGCATAGTTTTCTTGGGCAAGTTTTAGTTCGCGTAAAGCGTTTTCCCAACGCTGTTCTAGTTCGGCCGCTACCAATCGGTTATCCGGGTCAACCCGGTTAAACTGTCTTTCTGCTAGTGCTACTTGATACTGTAAACGTTGTATTTGTTGAGAGTGCGCTCGTTCCACTGTCTCTTGAGACTGCTGTTGGGTTTTGACAGCTTTGTGATAAGCATCTAGCTCTACAACTGACAAAGCTTCTAAAAAGGCATTGACTACGTACTCATCAATTGCATCAGCAGGAATATACTGACAAACAGGCACACGATACTGCTGCCGTAAGGAGTTACAAATATAGCGGGTTGCGCCTTTGTACTGGACAACCATCTTGTGACCACATTCACCACAGTAAACTATCCCATGCAGTAATGCTGCACCAGGGCGAGGGATACCACGAGTTTTATTGCGGTCATACTCAGCATAATTATCCATAAGCTGTGCCTGATTACGCTCGTAGGTTTGCCAACTGATGTAAGCTGGATATACGTCATTGACTCGGATTTTCCATTCGGCCATTGGCAATTGCTTTTGTTGTGGCTGATTTGAAACCAAACCACGTTTGAGAGTACGTGTACGTCCATATACAAATGCACCAGCGTAGGCAGGATTTTTCAGAATTGAGATGATACTTGCCACGCTAGGCTTGCGCCAGAAAATATCACCAAAGCGATTTCTCCGTGGAAGCAACAGCCCTTCACTGTTGAACGTCTGCAACACTTTGGAAGCTGACTTACGTTGCCCAAAAATCTCAAACACTAAGTTAATTCGGTTAATCACCTCACGATTTGGGTCTTTCTGCACCACTCCCAGTTCATCACGAACCAAAACCCACAGGTAAGGTGAGTGCCAGTTCACCACGCCTGGCTTTGCTAAGAATCCCAGCACTTAAGCGGGAACGCAAATCGTATGCAACTCTACTTCGGAAATTTGTCCTTTGAGTCCCAACAATAATCGACCATTGGCACTACTTGGATCATAAACCCCATCTCTTGTCAGCAATCAAACAACCCCTGTAACCCACACAAGTCCAGCAAGGGATACCAATCTGAGCAATTACGTGACAGGCGAGTAACATCATAAGAGAGGATAATCCCTACTAATCCTAAAAGTTACTGGGCGCTAACAGTTCTTTAAAGCCTGGTCGCTGTTCTGCGCTGGCGGCGGTAATACCTAGATCAGTGTCAATTACCTCAATGTTATTATCCGACCAGCCCAGTTCTATAGCTCGCTGACGCAGAGCGTATTGCAGACGCAAACTCTCCTGATTGCTGATTAATTGATGTGGGGTAGACTGACGAATGTAGATTATCGCTTTGCGGTTCAGGTGTTGGAGTGTTACTAGCTCTGAGGTACTCATAAATTACCTCCTGGAAGACGGTTTGTAGTTCGTCTGTGATTACTTCTTGGAGTGCTGGGGTGAGGCGTTCCCAGATCTCACGGGGTGGGATTGACATAAAACCTCACATTGTTTGGCTAACGTGACTAACTCAGTCACACTCTCTAATGTGAGCTTAGTACGTAAATACTGTTTTGGGAGAGCTAATTGGGTTGCTGATAAAGGAATGCGTAAGCGCATATGACCTCGATAGGCTACTACCGCATGACCCTCACCACTTGGCGGGGTTGATATGGATATCACTGCAAACCTTCGCCCAAATAGTGGGTGCATCACATCAGTTACTTCTATGTCAGTTAAGTTTGCTGATGGGTTCTTGAGATGGGCATTAAGTAATGGTTTCGTTTGACTCACTTGACCACTCAATTCTCCTCGATACTCTCAAAGAGAAAATCAAGGATAACCGTTTTTTGAGGTTAATCGAAAACTTGCTCAAAACTGGATATTTGGAGGAATGGCGGTATAATATCACCTTAAGTGGAAGTCCACAGGGAGCAATATTAAGCCCAATTCTTGCGAATATTTACTTAGACAAGTTTGATAAATTTGTTGAAAATGAATTAATTCCAAAATATAACCGTGGCAAAGGTCGCCGACCTAATCCAGAATGGCAACGATTACAAGGTCAGGTTCAACGTTTGAAAAAGAAGGGTCTATTAATTGAGGCTCATACTGCTCGCAGACTAATGCAGCAGGTTCCCTCCTTAGACCCATTCGACCCAAACTATCGCCACCTACGTTATATTCGCTACGCTGATGATTGGCTGATTGGCTTCAGTGGTCCACACGAGGAAGCAGAAGAGATTAAGCGCGAAATCGGCACATTTCTCCGAGAAAATCTCAAACTTGAATTGTCCGAAACCAAAACGCTAATCTCCCACGCACGCATGGAAGCTGCTCGTTTTCTCGGTTATGACATTGTAGTGCTTAATAACAACCAAAGGCTTGATCGGCGGGGACACCGCAGTATCAATGGGCAAATTGGTTTAAGAGTACCATCAGATGTTGTAAAAAGTAAAAGCGCTCGCTTCCTACTTCACGGTAAACCGATACACCGTGCCGAATTAGTTCACGATTCTGTTTTCAGCATCGTGGCTCATTACCAGCAGGAGTTTCGAGGAATCGTAGAGTACTATCGATTGGCTTATAACTTACACCAACTAAACCGTTTGAAATGGGTAATGGAACGGTCACTAGTTCAAACCCTCGCCCATAAACTGCGTATCAGCGTTAGAACGATATACCGTCACTATCAAACCACACTTCAAACTCGTAATGGTCTATGTGTTGGACTACAAGTAACGGTTGAACGTGGAGAAGGACAAAAGCCGTTGATAGCCAACTGGGGAGGAATCTCTCTTTCGAGAAATATGAAAGCAGTCCTCAACGATTCACCCTTACAAATCATAGGTCCGAGAACAGAACTCGAACGCCGATTGTTGGCTAACACCTGTGAACTTTGCGGTTCACAAGAAAATGTCCAGGTACATCATGTTCGAGCGCTGAAGGACTTACAAAAGAAAGGGAAAACCCCACCGCCTTACTGGGTTCAAATCATGGCAGCCCGACAACGTAAAACCTTAGTCGTATGTCAGCAATGCCACATGGATATCCATGCAGGACATATAACCCAAAGAACTACCATCGACATGGAAACACTGGAAAGCCAGGTACTCTGAAAAGCGTAAGCCCGGTTTGGGGAGGGGCGGACAGAAAAGTGCTTTAGTAACTCGCTGGTCGCCTACTCTACTTCCTAATCCTCCATCATGACATCCTGGTTATCCATAGATGCGAAAGCCTAATCAGGGATTGGTTGAAAGAAATAGGACTCGAACTAAAACCAAGTAAAACCCAGATAGTGCATACACTATCCAGGAAAACCTCGAAAATCAAAGTAGGGACACTCCCATCTGGTAAAACCTTTAACTACCGAGCACCTTCAAACACGATTAGTGATTTGAATTTCCTCGGATTCAACATAAGGCAACACGAGGTAGGGAAAACACACTCTGCCAAAGATTCTAAGGGTCGAACGCTTGGTTTCAAGACACTCATCAAACCCAGCAAAGAAGCAATACAGAGACACTATCAAGAAATCTGCAAGATTATTAACGCTCACAAGAGTGCCCCTCAAGAGGCATTGATAAATCACCTAAACCCTGTCATCAGAGGATGGGGAAATTATTACTCTACAGTGGTGAGCAAAGAAATATTCTCAGATTTAGACCGTCTAATACTCCAAAAGCTTCAAAGATGGGCAAAACGTCGACACCCTGGAAAATCCAAAACTTGGGTATCCAAGAAATACTGGGGAACCGTAGGAAACGATAACTGGGTATTCAGGACAAAACACGGATTGACCTTGCTAAAACATTCCGCAACAAAAATTATTAGGCATGTAAAAGTACAAGGAACAAATTCACCTTTTGATGGAAACCTAGTTTACTGGAGTCAAAGACAGGGTAAAAACCCCTTATTGCCTACAAGAGTAACGAATCTACTCAAGCAACAAGAAGGGAAATGCCCTCATTGCGAACTGTATTTCAGGGAAACCGATGTGATGGAAGTTGACCATATCATTCCCAAATCGCGCATGTGGAAAGGATGAGTACAAAAATCTACAACTACTTCACAGACACTGCCACGATGAGAAAACTGCTAAAGATAGCAAAAGGTATGCTTGCCTTGCATCAAGCCACTGAGGAGCCGTGTAAGGTGAAAGTCTTACGCACGGTTTTGGAGACCAACGGGTCTCGTGAGGGACTCGTTGAGTTTAATACAGCCGACCGATGGTGGCTACGGTTTATACTACACCAGTAGTATATGTAGCAGTAGCCACCGAACCAAGCTCTTGGGCAGGGTGCTCTTAGCACAGGGGAGGAAATTCCCCCTGCTAAGAGCTAAGAGCCTCTTCCTTGGCTACCAAAATCCCCCAGAAAATCACCCACCCCGTCGCAAAACGGCTGATACCAATTCTCCAAAATCAAACAACAGATGCAAACTCATCAAACCCAGACTTTGCTCGCTTGAATTTTGAATGCGTGACTTTTGAATGCGTTCAGGCGTGACTTCACCCCAAGGGGGTGCGTCATGCCGCCATCTCAAGACACTCTCGTTGCCAAACAATAATGGAAAGCCCTCCTACAAGTTCCACAACTGCCTTAAAGAATTTCTCGTTTGGCCTGTCTTCAAATGTTTTAAGGGTCGCCTGCTTCCATTGGGAGCAATACCATACCCAGCAAGGCTTATCGGCTGTCTCTTGTTGTGGTTCGTCTTTGGAAACTGTCGGCTCTGAGGCTCTAGCAGGACTAGCAGGACTAGCAGGACAAACAGAAGAAGTTTCCGAAACATTGTCTGGGTTAAAACGTTTAGACGCATAGCCGGGCTTGGCGGAGGGCGTCGCATATTGGCGCTTGGATAAGGCAGGCTTGAAGAAACCCTGCGATATGCCAACAGTACCAAGCGACCAACCATCAAAGCCTGCCTTATCCTTTTCTTCGCTTCGTGTAGACTTGCCCAGAGCTCCCTCACCAATAAATTGTGGAGCTAGTAGATTAGATAATAAGCCCGGCTCTTTTTTTTGGTTTAATGACTCGTCTGGCACTGCCGAAATTTCTTCAGGTGCTATGTTCTGGGGCTCTTTGTCGGATTTCAGCACTGCCTCGACATCTCGCTTCAACCATTGCTCAAATACTGCATCTCGACCATCACAAAGGGCGATCGCTTGTCCATTGTCGTCGAGCCGATACTTGGGTCGTTTTTTGCCGACTATCTCCACCTTTTCAAAGTCTGCCCCAGGAGTACCATAAATCCTTTCTTGACTGCCCCTACGCTCTTCCTTACATAAAAATGGCATCTTGTGTCCGATGAGATTAAGAATTCGCTGAGTGCATGTAATCGGGTCGTCAATTTTAGAGAAATCAATTCCTAAAATTAGCTTTAAATCATTAGCATTTCGTTTGCACTTATCAAAAATATCTAGAATTACAGGATGATTCTTGCTGAAATTCGTATGTTGGTAGAGCCGCTCGATTCCTAAAAAGATTAAAGCATCAATCTTTTTACCCAAAAGCCGCTTCGACGTATCCACCATGAAATAATCCCCTTCACTAATCAGTGATATCATGGTGGTGCTATCTTTTAGAGTTAGGAAATCTCGCCCCACATCAAAATAATAATGCAGTCTAATTTTTGAATACCAACCATCATCATCTTTGGCGACTAGTTCGGCATCTACAGGGATATTGTAAGTGCGTTCTAGTTGCGCTTTTCTTAGTTTTAATAATTCCGATTTAGTCCTTGTTTGTTGCTTGCTTAATACCTCATATTGCTTATCATCAATACTCTCGGAAGCTGAAACTTCTGATTTATATATTTGATATTGTTCGTCTCTGTTATCATCAATATCATGCTTTGTCGCTGAAACTTCCGATTCATTTGGTAATGAAATCAGCTTATTATCATTATCAAATGTATCTTCGTTCGCCTCCGATGATGATTTGATGATATGTCCCTCTGCTGCCAAATCTGCAATTATTGTAAGCGAGTAATTCCACATGCCCTGATTTATGATTGCTCCCAATTTCGCCCAAGTGGTTAGACAAATCGGCTCGAAATTACCATCAGCAGACTCTAATAACCCTGCTTCAACCAACTTCTTAATGTGGGCTTTATCTAATTTTCTCTGACTAGCAATTAGACCTTTATAGTTAGTAGATTTATCACCAACAAATCCCATGCCTACGGATTTGACCCATATATATCTGGGCACTCCTGGGCGATATCTAGAAAGGTGTTGGCGAACAGAATCAGCAGGAGAACTACCTTGAAATATACCCCAAACACCTTGGAAATGAACCTCTTCAATCGACACCCCAGTTTCAAGAGTTGGAGTACAAATTACTAAATCATAGTCAGCAATTATCTGATTTATATTGCTAGTGCAGCCATAAGCGGGGTGAGTTGGGTCAGCAACTGTTTCTGAGTCTATTCTCAGGATTCTAATGCCTGGTACTTCCTTTTTGTACCTTTCCTCCAACTGTCGGCAGTACTTCACTGATTCTTTTTGGTAATATGCTTCCAAACAGATACTTCCCCAGCGAGACTTAGCCTTTTGAGCAGAGACGCAAAGCAGATGTTTCTCGCCCCTCAACAGTCTTTGCTTGAGCGTGGCAACTAGTTTAGAAGGATTCTTGTCTTGGAAATGATAAGGGGATAAGGAGAAATTTCTCCCCCTGCTAAGAGCCCCCTTCCCCCTGCCTCTTCTACGCTGCTACCAACTCCCTACTTTCATCCGTTGGCTCATACTCCAAAAGCCGATTCCATTCTGTAGGTGTTAACTGGTCAAAAGGACGGTCTAGCAACTCTTCACAACAAACAGCTGACGCACTGGATAAGGACTAAGAACAGTAGATGTTGCTAGCCGTGTTGGTATAGCAGAATCTACTGTTCGCAACTGGGAGTATGGCAAAACTATTCCAAAGTTACGAATTGATCAGTTCAACGAACTTTTGAAACTGTACGAATGCACTTTTGATGAACTGATGGCAGCAGTCAAGGAGTCAACTTATGCTCTTGAATGAAAAAAGAGATTTTTCAGTTCATCTCAGCAAAAGCTAGAGGCTTCGTAAGCAGGTTTATATAAACTAAATCCTCAACTTAAAAATATGATTGTCGCTTCGCGCTGCAACACAACCAAAGCTTTCACTACTAACCGTCATTAAAGCGGCTTAACAATGAGCGCGATCGCCACTACCGAGTCGAGCGATCGCGGTCCGCTTGATTCCTCTTATGATGGCCTAATGTTAGGGTTGCTGTCACCAGGTGCCAAGTAGTAGATTCGCCAGAGTGCGATCGCAAAGCCTTTAACGATTTTGCGTCATTTCAGCCTTTAGCACTAACAGAAAAACTGTAAATTCAAACTCACCATTCGCGTAATCGAGAATAAGTTTGATGAAATAAGGGATAGCGTCCAAGCAGGCGATCGTTTTCAATAACCCTTGTGCCATAAAAAATGTTGTGTGTGATGTCACAGTCTGATGGTAAGTGTGAAGAATGACACATTTACCCCAAAAAATCATCTCAGAACGAATAGACGATGTTGTTTTGCTATTAGAGGTGATAAAAAAAATGGGATTGCCGGAAACGCTCAACCAATATTTGCCACGTCACTGGAAACAGGAAGGGCTTGACTGGGGATGGGTGGCTTGTATCTGGTTATCTTATATCATCTCACAAGGAGACCACCGGAAAGTGCGTGTTCGGGAATGGGTAGAACAGCGACGTTACACCAAGCGAGCAAGTGTGCTCAATCAACATTCGAGAAACCGACTTTACAGATGACCGTTTAGCCATACTCTTGAAGCGGTTAAGCGAAGCTCAAACTTGGGAACACATAGAACGCTTCCTTACCAAAACACTATTCGAGTCTATGAGTTATCAGTGGAGCAAGTGCGTTTAGATGCAACAACAATCATGATCACTGAGGGGGGTTTATTTCAATTTGGACACAGCAAGGATGACCCCAACCTACCGCAAGTCAAATTAATGATGGGAATGATAGACCCATTAGGGATGCCGCTTGTCATCGGTGGTAGTATCTGGAGAACAAGCAGATGATGGACTTTACATTCGGTGCCTATCAACAAATAGCAGCCACGCTGAACAAAAAAGGGTTGTTGTTTGTTGGGGACTGTAAAATGAGTTCACTATCAACACGCTGCAACATAAATATTCAGGGAGATTACTACCGGGAGCCCATTATCCTTGGTGGGTAAAACATTTCCTAGCTTTACTTTTCTTTACATAGTTCGGTTTATTCGCACCGACTTACTTAGCACTTGTTGTTTACCATAACCAACTGCTAAAAATTCCTCAATTTCATCATCTTTAACCCAACCCCGTGCTTGAATCATTCGTTGCCTAAAACGGCGTAGTGCTTGTAATTTTGGATCTGCGAGTGGGATACCATCACGTAACGCTTGAATATCTTCACTCTCCCCATTGTGTCGTCTTCCGCGCCAAGCTGAGAAATGCTCTTATTACTGGTGAGGAATCATGCTGCCGCCAAGCCAGATAAAGTCCGATTTTAGGTATCTGCTCTTGTAAAGGTCTGTAAATGACTCCGCTTCTGTGGAAGTTTTGCAAGGAGGCGGGAACGATCGCAATGCCCAGTCCTGCTGCAACTAAGCCGATGATCGTCTGCATCTGAACTGCCTCTTGAGCCACTTTCGGACGAAATCCAGCTTGTTGACAAATGGTAATAATCTGCTCGTAAAAGACGGGTCCCATTTTGGCAGGAAATAGGATAAATAATTCCGAAGCCAATGTGGAGAGCGACACTTGAGTCTGGGCAGACAACGGATGGGTTTCTGGCAATGCCAAGACCAATGATTCTGGCAAAAGGCACTCCACACTCAAACCTGGTTCGCTGATGGCAGAACGAACAATGCCGATATCAACCTGTTTGTGATGCAGCGCTTGAATCTGTTGAGCAGTCGTCAGTTCATGCAATCGCAGTTCTACCGCCGGAAACTGTTCTCGAAAGACCCTTACAATCTCTGGTAATAACGTATACATTGCAGAGTCAACAAAGCCGATCGCCAATCGTCCCACCTCACCCCGCCCGATTTGTTGTGTCACTGCGATCGCCTGTTCGAGTTGCGCTAACACTCCATAGGAGCGCTCTAAAAACACTTTGCCTGCTTCAGTCAGATGCACTTGCCGCTTCGTTCTCTCAAACAGTTTGACTCCTAGTTCATCTTCCAAACTACGAATCTGCTGACTGAGCGGGGGTTGGGAAATACACAACCGCTCTGCTGCTCGACTAAAGTGTAGTTCCTCAGCCACCGCGATGAAGTAGTGCAGGTGCCGTAATTCCATCACACTTATATGTTTAACCTATTAATCCTAATCATATATATATTGGACAGTTCCATGGCTGTCTCCTATCGTGAGAAATATGAGGCGCGTCTCATTGTTTTCATATTGGAGAAAACCAATGAACTCAGACAAAAATCATGTCGCTCCTAAAGTTTGGTTGATTACAGGATGTTCAACAGGGTTCGGACGTGCCCTAGCAGAAGCTGTGTTGAAGAAGGGCGATCGCCTGCTGGCTACTGCTCGCGAACCAGAGCAACTTCGCGCTTTGATTGAGCAATATCCAGAAACCGCAAAAGCTGTACGTCTGGATGTAACATTGTCCCAAGACATACAAGCAGCGGTTGATACAGCAATTACCACATTTGGTCGAATTGATGTGCTGGTCAACAATGCGGGTCATGGACTGATTGCCGCCCTCGAAGAAATCAGTGATGTTGAGATGCACCAATTTTTTGAAACCAACTTCTTTGGGGCACTCCGTCTGATGCGAACTGTCTTGCCTTTGATGCGTCAGCAAGGCAGCGGTCACATTGTGAATATGTCATCCACAGCAGGATTAGTGGGATTTGGCGGCAGCAGCCTTTATTGTGGCGCTAAATTCGCCCTGGAAGACACATCTGAAGCCTTGGCTAAGGAGGTTGAATCTTTTGGAATTAAAGTTACTTTAATTGAACCTGGGGCATTTCGCACAGACTTCAACGGACGCTCGCTGGCAGCAGCCGAACAATCCATTGATGCTTATGTTCCGGTGAGCGGTGCCTCGTTGAAGTGGTTCAAACAGATGGATGGTAAGCAACCTGGCAATCCAGCGAAAGCGGCGCAAGCCATCATTCAAGCTGTGGAAAGTCTTCATCCACCAATGCGACTGGCATTAGGCACTGATGCCATGAGCCTGATTCAGGAAAAACTGGAATGGGTCAAAACGGATTTGAATGCTTGGCAGCAGGTGACTGTAAGTACGGATTATACAGATAGAGCCAGTCCACCCTCTACCCTTTAGCCTCTACCCTTTAGGATGTTATGCAGAAACTTTCGACCTATCCACCCAAATGAGCGTATTATGCGGAAAGATTCGGCTTAAACAGCAGCTTTGGAGTATTATACAGAAACTTTCTGTCTATCCGCCCACTGCGGATAGACAGGCGGAAACTTTCTGTCTATCAATTGTTAGGCCCTACTGCGTATCCTTCACCACACCGCTTATGCCAGATCAAAGAGCACCAGAAATCGAACTGCTCCGCGCGGCCTACACGGCCTTTAATGCGCGGGACATTGACGCCGCCCTCGCCCTCATGACTCCGGACGTGACCTGGCCGAGAGCATTCAAAGGCGGTTTTGTCCGTGGACCTGAAGAAGTCCGCGCTTACTGGACGGAGCAATGGAGCGAGATCAACCCGCACGTGGAGCCGGTGACTTTTCACCCGGAGGAGGCCGGGCGTATCTTGGTCGAAGTGCATCAGGTCGTGCGCGACCTGGCTGGAGCCGTTCTTGCCGATGAGCACGTCGGTCATCGTTTCACCATTGCGCAGGGCTTGATTCAAGCCATGGAAGTCTGTCCGCTTCCATCGTCCGGCCACACAGCCTAACACGGCGCTGGATCGAACGAGACAATGTGGACTATCCGTTAAACCTTGCCGCTGTTGAGGTTTCTACTGCGCAAGATTTGGCTACTCGCTGGCAGGAGATTGCTGCGGATATTGCGTTTTAAGGACTGGGCTTGTACTTCGAGATGGTCTGTAGGGAAAAAATCGAGATTATTGGCGGCAGAGTAGTTGAAAGGATGTGGGTAAGGGGCGATCGCCTCTCTCCCCAATGCCTCCTGTGATGAGGAGAGCGAGGCATTACACCCAAAAAACGCTTACTAGCAACGTTTGATGTGTTGCGTGAGTGGTACTCAAGTCCCAATTTTCGCGGTTGTCCGTTCATCAATGCTGTTTTGGAACTTGCCGATGCCTCTCATAAAGCACATCAGGTTTCGGTAGACCTGCGTGAGTCGATTCGACAAATTATTGTGCGCTTGGCGGCTAAGGCTGGTGTCAAAAATCCAGAATTCTTTTCGCAACAGTACCTTCTGCTGATTGGAGGAGCTAGCTTAATGGCAACAATCGAACAGTCAGCCAACGGAGCAACGTTTGCTCAAAGTGCGCTCTCGGTTCTGATTGATGCGAATATAGGAAATTGGCATCGGCACTGACATGAAAGAAATCAAGTAGGCCAAAAATCTTTGCCCGATTCGTGCGCGAATCTTCGGTTCGATGCTCTATTCCAACAAGTCACTTGTACCATAACTTATACTCTCCCAACAGTTAGCTGCGCCCAGTGGAGAAATGAAAAGCATCTCTTGGCAACAGCGCCCATTACGCGATCGCACTCCAACAGATATAGCTGTCGCCAAGTAGAGTCGGGCTAAGGGCAAAAATGTGGTGAATGCTGATGTCAGTGCTTCCTTTAATTGGGCGAGTCAGCCTCCGATTGTATTGGCAATGTCACAGGGAGTTGTTTATACGCCTTCTGTTGAGGCAGTGGATGTGCACGCCCCGTCAGGCGGCGGTGTCCAATGATGGAGTAAGAAGGGCGATCGCTCGTGTCAAAGAGGCACTGCAACAAGGTTGGTGCTCAAACCCAACTGCTCCAGGTTCACGCCTTGCTCCAAACGCAGTGGGGCTAAATAGGACTCCTCCGCACAAAATGGGGAAATCTAATGGAGCGTCGCACACTTCCCACTTATCACTATTGACTCATGACTATTGACTGTAGAAAACGCGATCGCTTTTTCTACTCCTACATATCTTCTGTTGACCCATCTGCTGCATTGATTATTAGTGCTCGCGCTCCATAAAAATCAGTGTTAGGCGAGCTTGACACATTTCGCGATCACTATTGCTCTCAGACTTAACAAGCACAACAAGGGTTATCATACTGACAATATAGTACTATTGTTCTAAAAGTACTGGCTTTTTTGAATTGATTTGGCATGGACTTAAGCCAAAACATTCCCGAAAGCTTGTCGTCAAAGCATTTTGTTTTGATTTATTTACGGATGACGGATGGTAGTAACTTGGAGTCCCAAATGTAAAGTCCTTTTTGTGAAGGCACTCTTGAGAATCGTCCGGCGCGATAACCACGCGACAATTCACTTAACACATTCGATTTTACTTGTTGCACTTGCTCGGGATTGAGTTTTCCGTATAATTGGTTAATCACTTGTGCCACATCAAAAACTTTTCTAGGATTTTGTTGCAGCAACGAAGTAATCGCATCAATCAAAAATTTTCCTTCAAACTCTCCTTGCATTGGAATGCTATTAGTTTTCGCCTGTGGTGAAGGCTTTTTGTCTTTGTTTTTCCCCTGTTTAGAAGACTGCTTAGAAGAACTAGTACTCTTCGAGTTGAGCAGTTTTAAGTCCAAAGTAAAATAGCCAGGCTTGCCAGGAACCAAAAACCATTTCCCGCTTTCTCTTCCTTTAGTCAGTGTTGATTGAACTCTACCTTTTACTAGTTTGAATACATCTGCCTCTAACTCACCATACAGCAATCGCACCAGCATATCTATGTGACACATACTGCCTGCGTATTTTTGCAATATCTTTTGGATCGCTTCGCTGCGGCTTAAAGACTGATACTCTTCTAGCATGGGAATATCTGACGATTTGCCCGAGTTGGCTTGAGTTACAGAAGATGTATCTACAACCGTAGATGTTAACGCTGGCTCCTCAGATGACTGCGTGGATGCACCCGGTGATTCATTTATCTCTAAATCATTTGTTTGTGAAACCTTAGAGTTGATAGGTTCTACTAAATCGGGCGAAGAGTCAGTAATTTTATCGCTGTTTTCTGACAATGATTTTTCTTCGTCAGCAGTTGTTACTACCTCATCGGTTACTAACGGCATCTCGATATTTTGATTTGATTGGGAGAAATTATCTACCTCTAAATCATTTGTTTGTCCAACTTCAGACTTGATAGGTTCTACTAAATTAGCTGAAGTTTCAGTAATGTTATTACTATTGCCTAACAACCCATTTTCACCCACATGAGCAGGCAATACCTCAGTTGTCACTTCGGGTGTTGAGTGCTTGTTTTCAACACTTGATTGTGAAGACCAGTTGGATAATAGTGCTTCTACATGCTTGAGATTCTCTAAACCTTGCTTGTATAACTTTTCATATTTTTCTACGCTTTGAGCATAGTAGTTTCGTAATTCCAACAATGGAGCAAGCAAACTTTCTGGTGGGGGCTGTATTTGCGATTGACTATCCATAAACTTTTAGTTTTACCAAAACCACTATTCCTTGTACTAGTAGTACATTTTTGTTGCTTATGCTCGTCAAGCTAGCCCATCAAATATGTTGCTAGTCTAAGATGTACACTATTACCAGATGAATATATTGATAATAGCTTTTTATCATGCCAACTTACTAGACACGACATCTAAGACTGATCCAAAAAAATAAAGCAACAGCCTTATATTTATTCAACAAACACCAAGATTACTCTTGTCGGTCGCGCAGCACCTGCTTGGGCGCGGTTCTTGGCTGGGCCCAGACGACCTCTACTCTGAACTTTGGAGGAAAACTAATTAATAAAGGCTGGCTCGGTTTTCATTGATAGTACGAATTCAGCAGAGGCGGTGCATAATTGACTTTATGGATGTATCCATTGCCCCGAGTAACAAGGGCGATAGCGCTCTAAAAATACTCGTCTGGAAATACTTGATTGGTATCATTTGAAAGAAAATTTTTATAAAATCGAAGCTCCAAAAAAGTTTTTGTCTAAAATCGAAACTCTACTCTGGTGTCGAATTTGGCGCGACTAACAAGCCGGGCTGTATGGTCGATTTGCGCCCCTGGGCTAGTCACAGAGGCTATATAAACCCACCTTGTTCAAAGATCCACCTCATATGGATAAAGGGATTATGTACTCAAAACTCTGAGTAACAGAAAATTAAAAATGTGACTAATTTTACAAATTATTTAGAGAAACATCGACACCATTTGGTTAACTATATGTACTTCCAAGCGGAACAATTAAGCTCAAAAAATCGCTCTACTAGGGAAGCAATTGGGCTCTATTTCATTTATCCAATAAGTACAATTGGCAATTGAGAAATATTTTATATGCACTCAAAGTGGATAAAGTGGATAAAAATAGTGAGTTTCGCTGTCATGACAACAGTGTTGCTCAACCTTGTGGTCTGCATAGGGGGTAAATTAACATCCTCACAAGCATCAACTCCTTCATCATTGCAATCCCCAACTTCTCAAAAGGCAGAACAAGAAGTTTCATTAGCCTGGTTTACCTCATCAAAATTAAGAGGTACAGATATTATCTCTTCTGAGTCAGCAAAACTATTTGTCAATAATGTTTATCAAACACTTGACGACAAGATTTTTGCTCCCACCTTCAAAAAAGAGCTTCGAGAACAAAATTTAAAGGCGTTAATAGCTGAAGTTGATACCAACTCAAGTTGGTCAAGGGCAAAGTTAACCCAATTGATTAATAATCAACTGTCCAAGCTTTCCATATCTCATGTTAGAGTTTTCGATCCTGTAGAGGGCGAACAATTGTTCCGTTTGTTTACCCAACAATCTCCGTCAACAGCTAAAACCGATCCTACAGTTTCAACGCAAATAAGAGGCTTCATTGGCATTGTTCAGGTCAAAAGCTTTGTCACTCCTCAAATTACCAGGCGTGCAGTCGAGCAAGCAAAAGCTCAACTTTCCCAAACCAAAGCAATCCTAATCGATCTTCGTGGCAATGGTGGTGGTGTTCAGTCTGCCATTAGTTATTTGATTGAAGACATCATTGGTCCTGATAAAGTGATTGCGACAGAGAGAACTCGAAATGGGATTGCGATGAAGCAGCCGTATATCTTCCGGGGATATTTTGATGACTCTGTCAAAAATATAGGTCTTGCAGAAATGAAGTTATCCCAACAGAAGAAATATATTCAGTATCGAACTCGGTTTGAAGCCAACAAAGATCCCAGACCCTATTTTGTCTTGGTTGACAATCAATGCGGATCTGCCTGTGAAGTATTTGCGGCAGCGGCTCAAGAACATCGAGCTGCCAAAATCTTAGGGGTTCGCACCAGCGGTTCAGTATTAGGGGGAGGAGTTTTTAAGTTGAGATGGCCAGGGTTTGTCATACTTGCTCCGATTGCTCAAACTATCTCACCCAATGGCAATACAATTGAGGGCAAGGGTATTGAGCCAGATATTGAGATCTCTGAATGTAAAAATAGTGGCGAGCAATGTTTTGAAAAAGCAGTTGAAATCGTTGTAGCAAATGAATATAATCCAAAATCTAACTTCAGTGAAGTTGAGTTTTTTAAGGGAACTTGGGAGTGCAGCATTCAAAGTTCTCCAAATAACAAGTTTCGTTGGTCACTCACTCAAGGGTTGAATAATGCATGGCTAGTTGGTTTTGTTCAAGTTGGCAACAACAAGGTGTCGAATGACTTTTGGAGACTGGTTCAAGGCAGGATTGAAAGATTCGCGTTCACTGGAGATGGTACTTTTGTCAGTGTTACCAGTAACGGCTGGGAGTCGCAGAGGCTAAAATTTGCAGGCTCGGCGAATCAAAAAACAGGAGAATTTCAAGTTAGGCAAACCATCACAACAAAGGGCAATCGAGAGTTTCGTGCATTGTGGGAAAGATTGGGCAACGAGCGCAAATGGTCTCCTTTTTCCGATGAGCGTTGTATCAAGTTGAATTGAGTTATTGAATGTGCTCTTTGGAGCTATCGCCCGACTGAAGAAGGCACTTGCACCCCTGGTGCTGCTCAAACCCAACTGCTCCCGGCTCACGCCTCAGAGAAATGCAGTGGGCTAAAGGCAAGAATGTGGTAACTGAGGATGTGAGTCGGTGGTTTAATTGGGCGAGTCAACTCCCGGATTGTGCTGGCGATGTTAAAACAATTCAAAATTCTGTCAGGCAAAATTTAAGAAACAATTTTGCGGGCGTGGAATTTTGAATTTTGAATTGTCCCGATGGGGAGGCGGTGGAAGTGCGCTCGATGATGCGGAGGTTTCCGCGCTCAGGAGTAAGAAGGGCGATCGCACCTGAAGGGCAACCGCAAGCGATCGCTTTGGTGACGGAGCAGCTTAGTCTAAAGCTATACCATCTTGGGGTTTGGCTGCGTCTCGGATAGAAGAAGTTGCAATACGGTTCGGTTAGGGAAATCCGAAGTTGAGGCAAGCTCTTGGAGCAGGGGTAGAAGAGAAGCAGGGGGGGGAGAAAAGAACTAATTTTTCTTCCCCTGTCTCCCCTGCCTCAAGAGCTTATCCGAACCGTATTGGAAGAAGTTGCCGTTTTAAATAATTGTTTCTAAGTACACGTCACCACAAAAAGGGGTCGAAAATAAAAATTGCGATCGCACTCTTTCGCTGCTGATTCCAAAGGTAAATTCCGTACCTCATTTATGGTGGGCTGTACTAAGTTAGGAAGCATCCAAACTCGATCCAACTCATGAATGAGAGCGGAATTCGCTTTGCTGTGTCACATCTTTAATGACTTTAAGGAAGTTGTGCAAGGCAGTTGATGAATTATCTCGTTGCCAAACAACTGCGATCTGGCGAGTCAAATTTGCGTTTTGAATGGCGCGATAAACCACACCCTGGCGCTGAAGATTTTGGATATTGCTAGGTAAGATCGCGACCCCAAGCTCAGATGCAACCAAGCTGAGAATAGTCATTGTCCAGGTTGCTTGTACGTTTTGAATCTTGGGTTGAAAGCCTGCCTGCTCGCAAAGCGTCAAAACCTTTTTGTAGAAGGGCATAACGTCAAGTGAGGGCAAAATAAACGGTTCATTCTCTAACGCTGTTAAGGGAATTTGGGTTTGGGTAGCAAGGGGATGGGTTTGTGGCAGCGCAATCACAAAGGGTTCTTGAATAATTGGTTCAAAGCTCAAGCTTGTATCCTGCTCGTAGGGACTGGGAATGCTTTCAAACCCCATATCCAGCCGATGCTCCCGCAGTTGTTGAATCTCCTGCTCCACCGTGAGTTCGCGCAGTTCCAGTTCCACATCTGGGAAATGCTTTGTGAACTGTCGTAGAACATCAGGAAGAATGCCATTTGCAATTATACTACCTATGCCTACTGCTAAGTGTCCGATCTCACCTCGACTCGCTCGTTGTGCCTGAGTAATTGCCCGGTCGATGTAAGTTAAACCAAGCTGCGCCTGTTGCAAGAAAACTTTCCCGGCTTCTGTAAGCTCAGGCGGTCGCCGCCTGCGATTGAACAGTTTTACCCCAAGCACTGTTTCAAGCGATTTAATCCTTTGACTGAGGGCGGGTTGTTCAATGTTTAGACGTTTAGATGCTTCACTGAAACTGTGCTCTGCATCAACGATCTCCATGAAATAACATATCTGTCTCAATTCAAATTTGCTGAGGTGTCGAAAGTTGATCGCCGATCTGGCTATCATAAGTTTTAAGTTAATTTATTATAAGCAAATAACCGTAGACATTATATAAGGATTTTGTTTTGATTGTTGGTGTAGCAACACCATTACATTCTCAGTGCGAATCTTCATCTGAGAAAAGGAATCGTTATTCACATGAGCAAAATCTCGCGTGTTGTAGTCGTGGGTTCCACCCACGGCAATGAACTAAACGGAATCTATCTGGTCAAAAAATATGAGCGCTCGCCTCAGTTAATTGCGCGTTCTGGCTTTGAAAGTTGTACGCTGCTTGCTAATACTAGAGCACATCAACTGATGAAACGGTATGTAGATACCGATCTCAACCGCTGTTTTCGTCAACAGGATTTGGAGAACACTAGCCTATCTACTTACGAAGCACAACGAGCCAAAGAAATTTACCGCAGATTTGGGTCACAGGGTAGCCAGCCAGCCGATTTAATTGTTGATTTGCACACCACAACCGCCAATATGGGTCTCACCCTGATTGTTGCTCTTCAGCATCTATTCAACTTACAGTTAGCATCCTATCTGACATCAATCCATCCAAGCATCAAGATACTTTGTCCGCCCACACAGAATCTAGAAAATCCGCCTTACCTAGACTCAATTAGTCAATTCGGCTGCGTTTTTGAAGTAGGTCCTGTGGCTCAGGGTGTACTAGATGCCACTTTATTTCAACAAATGGAAGCACTGGTTGATTCAATTCTGGATTATGTAGAAGCTTGTAACCACCGAACCCCGCTTTCTAGAGAGAATACACTCACCATTTATCAAACTATTGAGAGTGTTGACTATCCCAGAAATGAAACTGGAGATCTTAAGGCAATGATTCATCCTCAGTTGCAGTTTCAAGATTACAAAGCCCTACATCCTGGCGACCCGATATTTTTAACCTTTGATGGACAGACAATCACCTATGAAGGTGAATCAATCGTTTTTCCTGTCTTTATTAATGAAGCTGCTTACTACGAGAAAGGGATTGCAATGTATTTGACCAAGCAGCATCAATGCATCATCTAGAACAGATCGAAAAACTAGAACTCAACAGTCAATACCTCAATTATGTCGAGCACGTCTTAATTTCCAGTTTTTTTTCTTTTGTCTTAGAGTGTTCCAAAAAATAAAATGCCGGTGCCCTATCAAATATATATTGGCCTAACCCAAGCATTGATGAGCGTTTCGCCTAAGCAGCGAAACGCGAGGGCTGGGCATTTTATTACTGGTAGAGGCCTTAAGGCACAAGGGAGCGAAAAAAATCCCAGCCGCAGTAAGCGCCCCCATTATAGGCATAGGGGAAGGGTGCAGGGCTATTTGAAGCAGGGGGCACTTTGATGGATTCTCTTCCGTGCTAAGAGCTAAGAACACCTCTGCCTCTTGTTGCTGCCCCACGAGGGGGAAGTCACGCATTCACGCATTCAAAAGAATGTTTTAGAGGCTCGATCGCAAACTATCAGAGATTTATGTATGAATACTCAGCAATTGGAACTCTATCAGCGTATTCAGCAGTTCTGCTTAGATCGCATTGATGCAAAATTATCTTTCAGTAAACGCCTTGCCAGGGATAA